>JAEUMC010000451.1 GCA_016793415.1 Devosia sp.
GGCCGGAAACTCGTCTGGCCGCGCGGCGAGAACGCCGACGAGATCTTCTCGGTCGGCAATGCCCGGCCGCTCGACCAGGCGCTGCAGCACGCCACCGGCGACATGTTCAACTGGCTCTGCACCGAGTACGGGCTGTCGAAGACCGCTGCCAGCCACCTGATGGGCCAGGTGGTGCGCTACGAGGTCGGCAACGTCTACGACCCGGCCTACACCATGGTCTGCAAGATCCCCAAGAAGTGGCTGCCCAGGAAGTAACCGCGGGAGGCGGCAATGGCTGAGCGTATCGCGCTGGCAATGATCGGCTGCGGCTTCTTTGCGCAGAACCACCTCAACGCCTGGCAGGACCTGAAGCCCGAGGGCGTCGACATCGTCGCCGTCTGCGATGTCGACCCCGAGCGCGCCCGGGCCGCCGCGGAAAAGTTCGGCGTGCCGCGCTGGTACACCGACGCGGCGGTGATGTTCCGCGCCGAGCAGCTCGGCCTGGTCGATATCGCCACCCAGATGCAGTCGCACCTACCGCTGGTGAAGCTGGCGCTCAGCCACCAGGTGCCGACCATCATCCAGAAGCCGTTCGGCCAGGATCTTGGCGAAGTGCGCGAGATGGTGGCGGCGGCGCGGGCCGCCGGCACCTTCCTCGCCGTGCATGAGAATTTCCGCTTCCAGAAGCCGCTGCGCCGCATCGCCGAAATCGTCCGTTCCGGCGCCATCGGCACGCCGACCTGGGCGCGGGTCAGCTTCCGCACCGGCTACGACATCTATGCCGGCCAGCCCTACCTCGCCGAGCAGCAGCGTTTCGTCTTGATCGACCTGGGCGTCCACGTCCTCGACGTGGCGCGGGTGCTCTTGGGCGAAGTCGAACACTCCACCGCCGAGCTGCAGCGCCGTAATCCCAGCGCCAAGGGCGAGGACACCGCCACCATGCTGCTGCGCCATACCTCCGGCGCCGTATCGGTGGTCGAATGCACCTATGGCTCGCGCCGGCTGCCCGACAGCTTTCCCGAAACCCTGATCGAGGTGGAGGGCGACAAGGGCGCCATTGTCTCGCGCATCGGCAACCAGGTGGAAGTCACCATCAACGGCAAGCTGGAAGTGCTCGACGAGGACCCGGCGGTGCTGCCTTGGGCCGCCCGCCCCTGGCACGTGGCGCAGGAGAGCGTGCTCGCCACCAACCGCCACATGCTCGAAGCGGTGCGTGCCGGCCGCCCCGCCGCAACCAGCGCCGAGGACAATCTCAAGACCTTCGCCCTGGTCGAAGCAGCCTATCTCGCCGCCGGCAAGGTGAAGCCGCCGGCATGAACCCGCTGCTCGACCGCATCGCCATCATCTCCGATATCCACGGCAACCTGCCGGCGCTGGAGGCGGTGCTGGCCGATATCGAAGCGCGTGGCATAACGCGCATCTACGGGCTCGGCGATCTCGCCGGCAAAGGCCCAAGCGGCGCCGAAGTGATCGACATCTCGCGCCGGGTCTGCGTCGCCACCGTCCAGGGCAACTGGGACGAAAGCCTCGCCAATGCCGAGCCTGATACCACGGTGGTGTGGCACCGCCGCCAGCTCGGCCCCGAGCGGCTCGCCTGGCTGCGCGATCTGCCCGGAACCGTCGACTTCCGCCTCAGCGGGCGCCTGGTGCGGCTGTTCCATGCCTCGCAGCGTGGCGTCTACCACCGGGTGCGCCAGTATGACAGCCGCGAGGATCACCTGGCGATGTTCGACAACACCGACTTCACCGGCGCCGGGCCGGTACCCGATATCGTCGGCTATGGCGACGTCCACACCGCCTATGTGAAGAGCTTCGCCGACAAGTGCCTGTTCAACGCCGGCAGCGTCGGCAATCCACTCGATATCCCCCTCGCCTGCTATGCCCTGCTGGAGGGGCGCCTGGATGGCGCCGAGCCGGCCCCCTGGACGGTAAGCCTCGTTCGCCTCCCCTACGACATGGAGGCCTCGATCCGGCAGGCTCGCGCATCGGGCATGCCCGACCTCGAACACTACATCAACGAGCTCAGAACCGCCCGCTATCGCGGCCTGACGCCGAAACCGGCGCCGGTGGCGGGCTGAGGGGTACCCTCACATCGAAGCGCGCCCAGCTCCGCGCGGCACCTCCCCTGGTGGGGCAGGGCTATCGCATATGAACGGCCACCGGGCTCTCAGTGCTCCTCCACAGCGCAGCGGGGGAGGGGGACCAGCGAAGCTGGTGGAGGGGGCGGCCCCACAAACCGGCGCATCCTGCAGCCCCCTCCACCGCCTTCGGCGGTCCCCCTCCCCCGTTTCACGGTGGAGGAGCACTGAAAGGCCGGTGCACATCAGCCATATGCGATAGCCCTCCCCTTGTGGGGGAGGCCGGGAGGGGGAGCTCAGACACCGAACTGCAGATGAGGCTCGGCCGCCCTACCCCCCGATCTTGCCGCCCAGCTCGTCCTCGATATGGATGCGGATGATCTCGTCAAAGCTCTGTTCGGCCTTGAAGCCCAGCGAAATGGCGCGCTTGGCATCGAAGTTGCGGGGCCAGCCGGCGACCATCGAAATGATCTTCGGGTCCGGCACGTCCTTGATCAGGCTCACCGCCTTGTCGCCGGCGACGCGGCGCAACGCCTCGATCTCCTCGCCCACCGTGGTCGAAAGCCCCGGTACCGAGAGGGTACGGCGCCAGCCGAGCCTGGTGGTATCGAGCTCGGCGGCGTGGGTCAGGAAGCCGATCGCGGCGCGGGGGGATGCGAACCAGTGGCGCACGTCCTTCGATACCGGCAGCACCGCCTCTTGCCCGACCAACGGCTCGCGCAGGATGTTGGAGAAGAACCCCGAGGCCGCCGCATTGGGCTTGCCCGGCCGGATGGTGATGGTGGGGAGCCGGATACCGACGCCGTCGACAAAGCCCTTGCGGGAGTAATCGTTGAGCAGGAGCTCGCAGATCGCCTTCTGCGTGCCGTAGCTGGTGAGCGGGGTGTTGAAGAACTCGTCGCCGATGGCTTCCGGGAACGGCGCGCCGAACACCGCGATCGACGAGGTGAACACCAGCCGCGGCAGGTATGGCACCTTGACGCCTTCCTGCCGGATCGCTTCGAGCAGGAACCGCATCCCATCCATGTTGATGCGATAGCCCTTGTCGAAATCGGCCTCTGCCTCGCCCGAAACGATCGCTGCGAGGTGGAAGATCAGGTCGGGCCGCGAGGCGATCAGCTTGGTCGCTTCGCCCGGCAGCGACACGTCGGAGACGACCGTCGTCACCTCGCCGTTGAAGGCGATCTTGCTCGGCTCGACCACATCGGTGAGCGTGAACCTGCTGATGGCCTTGCCCCCCACCTGCCCGGCCTTGAGCAGCGCAGCGGTGAGCTTCCGGCCAATCATGCCGGCCGCCCCGATGATCAGGATATGCATGGAGTCTCCTCGGAATTTTGCCGGGAGATTAGCGGCTGAAGCGCGGGGTGCAAGCGATGCTTTTGGGGGGAGCGTACTGACTGCAACAGACGGCCCCCTCCCGGCCTCCCCCATAAAGGGGGAGGTGAAGAGTCGAGGCTCTGTCTTCTATCGTGCCAGGTGAACCGGCGGGGCACCTCCCCCTTCATGGGGGAGGATGGGAGGGGGCCGTCTGCTTCAGTCTGCCCCGGCCCTCAGCACACCGTCCTGAGCCGCTCCACGCACACCCGCACCACCTCGTCCCCCGGCCGCTTCCACCAGTTGTCGCGGGAAAAGATCTCGACTTCCTGCGGGCCATGATACCCGGCCGCTTCGATCATCTTGCGGATCGCCGGCAGATCGATCACCCCGTCGCCCATCATGCCGCGATCGAGCAGCATGTCGGTGGTGGGCACCAGCCAGTCGCAGATGTGATGGGCATAGATGCGCCCCTCCCGCCCGGCCCGGGCGATGGCGGCGGCGAGGTTGGGGTCCCACCAGACATGGTAGACGTCGATGGCGACGCCGACTCCCTCGCCCAGTTGCGCGGCGATATCGAGCGCCTGGTCGATGGTGTTCACGCAGGCGCGGTCGGCCGCATACATCGGGTGCAGCGGCTCGATGGCGAGCGGCACACCCGATGCACGGGCATGCGGCAGCATCGCGCCGATGCCGTCCGCCACCATCTGCCGGGCCCCCGGCAGGTCGCGCGACGAGCCGGGCAGCCCGCCAACCACAAGCACCAGGCAATCTGCCCCCAGCGCTGCCGCTTCATCGATGGCGCGAAGATTGTCGTCGATATTGGCCTGCCGTCCTTCCGCCGTCTCCGCCGGGAACATGCCGCCACGGCAGAGCCCGGTGACGCGGAGGCCATTGGCTTTGACGATCCGGGCCGCCTCGGCGAGCCCGACGGCGGCCACCTGGTCGCGCCAGGGCGAGATGGCGGTGACGCCGTGGCGGAGGCAATCGTCGATCATCTGCGCGAAGGTCGAGCCGTTGCGCAGGGTCGCGAGGTTCATCGAGAGTTGTTGAGTCATGTGCGTGCTGCCCCACCCTCATCCGCCCTTCGGGCACCTCGCGGCGAGGCTACGCCTCGCCCGCTGACCATCGAGGGAGAAGGGTCCTCCACCAACATCGCAGTCAGGCCTTCTCCCTTGATGGGAGAAGGTGGGCGAAGCCCGGATGAGGGTGGGGCCACAGACACCGACACCTCAAGCCACCCCATGCACAGCCAGCACCCGTTTCATCCGTTCCACCGCCAGCGTTGGGTCGGCCAGTACGCGGGCCTTGTCGGCCAGCCGGAACAACTCGCTCAGATGCTGCAACGAGCGCGTCGACTGCTGCCCGCCGATCATCGCAAAATGCTTCTGCAGCCCGTTGAGATAGGCGAGGAACACCACGCCGGTCTTGTAGAAGCGGGTGGGCGCCGCGAAGATGTGCCGGCTGAGCGGCACGGTAGGTTCGAGCAGCTCGAAGAACTCGTTGTCGCTGCCGCGCCCCAGTGCCGCCAGCGCCGCGGACGCCGCCGGAGCGATGGCGTCGAAGATGCCGAGCAGCGCATCGGAATGGCCCGCTTCGTCGCCCGCGATCAGTTCGGCATAGTTGAAATCATCGCCGGTATACATCCGCACGCCCGCCGGCAGCCGGCGGCGCATGGCGATCTCTTTCTCTTTGCTCAAGAGCGAGATCTTGATGCCGTCGACCTTGTCGGCATGCGCCGCGATGACATCGAGGCAGACATCCATCGCCGCGTTGTGGTCGGCCTTGCCCCAATAGCCCTCGAGCGCCGGGTCGAACATTTCGCCCAGCCAGTGGAGGATCACCGGCTGCTGCACCTGGCTGAGGATGCGGCCGTAGACCCGCGCATAGTCGTCGGGTGATTTCGCCGCGACGACCAGCGCCCGCGATGCCATCAGGATGATGCGGCCGCCCTCGCCTTCAACGAACCCGACCTGCTCCTCATAGGCGCGGATCACGTCGTCGATGCTGACCTCGGGCCCGGGTGCCAGATGATCGGTGCCGGCGCCATAAGCGATCAGCGCATCCGACCGGCCGCGGGCCTCGGCCTGGGCTCGGCGGATCAGCTGCTGCGCATCGGCCCAGGTGAGCCCCATGCCGCGCTGCGCCGTATCCATGGCTTCGGCGACGCCGAGTCCAAGATCCCACAGGCGATGGCGGAATTTCAGCGTGGTGTCCCAGTCGATCGCCGGCGTCAGCCACGGATCGTTCGACGCCAGCGGATCGGCGACGACGTGCGCCGCGGCATAGGCAATGCGCGGGAAGTCAGTCGCGGCATGCTTTTCGAACGGGAT
>JAEUMC010000485.1 GCA_016793415.1 Devosia sp.
CTACCTGTTCCACGATGCGCTGGTGGCGGCGGGGGCCGAACTGATGTTCGGCACCGGCGTCGGCCGGGCCGACTTCCTCTATGCCTATGTCGGCCACTTCATCGGTGGCGGGCTGGTGCTCGACCATCACCTGTTTCCAGGTCGCAACAAGCTGGCGGGGGCGCTGGGCAACATTCCGGTGCCAGGTGGGGGCAGGGCGGAGCCATTGCTGCAGGTGGCCTCGCTGGTCAGCCTTGCCGGCAAGCTCGATGCCGCAGCGGCCGAGCGGCTGTGGTCGTCGCCCGAGGATTGGGGCGAGCTCGGCGGCGCCGTCGCCGAATGGATCGAGCAGGTGGCCGAGGGCCTCGCCTACGTGGCGCAGGGCGCCGCCGCGCTGCTCGACGTCGACAACCTGGTGATCGATGGCGCCATGCCGGCGGGGGTGCGCAAGGAGATTGCCAAGGCGACGCGCCGGCGCCTCGCCCGGGCGCTGGGCGAGCGGCCCGAGCCCTTCTCGGTGCTCGAGGGAACGTTCGGGCATCTCGGCCCGGCCATCGGCGGCGCCAGCGTGCCGCTGCTGGTGAAATACTCGAACGACAAGGAATTGTTGTTCAAGGAGTAGGGGCAGAAGCTCCCGACGCCGGCTGCTCCGTCCCTTCTCCCCTCAGGGGAGAAGGTGGCGCGAAGTGCCGGTTGAGGGGTGAAGCGGCGCAACTCACGCTCGCTGAGAAGCTGAACCCCTCACCCAAGTTCCGCTACGGACCCTACGGTCCTAGCTGCACTACCCTCTCCCCTCAGGGGAGAGGAGACGAAGGCTGTCACATAGCGATCCCACCTCATCGGTGAGGGTGCGGTCCAACTGGTGAGTACACTAGTTTGCTGCCGCAGCCCCCGGCTTGTGCAGCGACATCAGGAAGTCGGTGAGCTCGGTGTAGGTCAGCGACGAGGTCGGGGCGTCGAGGGCGATTTCGCCGCGGTCGAGCACCACCAGGCGGTCGCAGACCTCGTGGACATGGTGGATATTGTGCTCGATATAGATGCAGCTGCGGCCGCCGGCTTTGATCGAGCGGATGAAATCCAGCACCTTGTTCACTTCCTTGAGGGCCAGCGCCACGGTGGGCTCGTCGAGCACGATCAGGTCGCTGTCGAAGTGCATGGCGCGGCCGATGGCGACGCCCTGGCGCTCGCCGCCCGACAGCCGGCTCACCGGGGTATCGACATCGATGCCGACGCCGCGAAAGCCGATGGTCGAGCGCATGATCTCGTTGGCGACGCGCTTTTCGGCCTTTACGTCGATGAAGCCGAAGCGGTTGGTGAGCGGCCGGCCGACGAAGAAGTTGCGCCATAGCGGCTGCTTCTCGCCCAGGGAGGAGTCCTGGTAGACGGTCTCGATCTTGAGCTTGTGCGCTTCCTTCACCGAGTAGCTCGCCGCATCGATCTTCTGGCCGCGCACATAGATGGTGCCGCTCGAGGGCTGCTCCACGCCGGTCAGCACCTTGATCAGGGTCGATTTGCCGGCGCCGTTGTCGCCGATCAGCCCGACGATCTCGTTGGCGCCGATCTCGAGCGTGACGTTCTTGAGGCTGACGACCTTGCCGTATTGCTTGCGAACGTTCTCGAGCCGGACGATCGGGGTGGATGTCATGTTGGGTCCCATGCACGGGAGGAGGGGAGTGGCGCCGCCGGGGCAGCAACGGCGCCACCGCTGCTTAGCGGATGCCGGTTTTCACCAGGGCTTCCAGCAGGTCGACATTGGCCTTGGTCATCGAACCGGTGGAGGTGAACATGGCCACGCCACCCAGGCCGTACTTCTTCTGCAGCACCGCCGAGAGGACGCCATAGAAGCCCTGCAGGTAGGGCTGCTGATCGAGCACGGCGGTGATGTAGCCGTCACGCACGCCCTGGATCGAGCCGACCGAGATGTCGAAGCCGGCCGCCACGACCTCGCCCGGCTGCTTGCCGGCATCCTGCAGCACCTTGGCCAGCACGGCGGTCACGCCGCCATGGCCGGGCACCAGGATCGCCTTGGTGTCGGGGTTGCTCTCGAGATAGGCGACGAGCACCGGCACGGACAGGGACGGGTCGGCGACCTGCTCCTGCGACCACTGCAGGGTGTCGACGGCGATGCCGGCTTCGGTCAGCTGCTCGACCGTGCCCTTGGCGGTGATGGCGCCGGCGGCGCCCTCGATGAAGGCGCCATAGACCAGGGCCTTGTCACCGGCCTTCAGCCCGCCATCGGCGATCGCCATGCTGGCGAGGTTGCGGCCGGCGCCGTAGCTGTCGGCGCCGAAATAGTTGATCCCGGTGCCGGGCAGGTTGGTGTCGGTGGCGATCACCACGATGCCTTCGGCCTTGGCCTTGTCGAGGAACGGCTTCATCGCGTCGACGCCGGGATGGCCCATCACGGCAATGGCGTCGGGTGCGCCGGCGAGGGCTTCGTTGGCCTGGGTCAGCATCTTCTGCGGATCCCAGCCGGAGTGCTGTTCGATCAGGTTGACCTTGAGCACGCGGGCCGCTTCACGCGCCCCCAGTTCGCGCGCCAGCGAGGCGGTGTCGCCAGGATTGCCGCCCATCTGGAAGTACATGGTGAGGCCGCTGTCGACCGCATCCTGGGCGGTGGCGGCAAGCGGGGCGGCGAGGACACCAGCGCCGATGGCAAGGCCAAGAAGGCCCTTGAGCAGTGATTTCACGATTGTTCCCTTTTTCCCTTAATTTCCATCCCTGACCGGGGGCAGTACCCTCGCCCCGGCCGAGGGCATTACTGCCGCATGCGCGAACGCAGCGACTTGATCAGAGGCACCTTGTCGGGGTCCTCGATGGCGGTGTTCATCACCACGGAGATGATGAAGACGAGACCGATGTAGAAGCGGGTCCAGAAGCCCTGCACGCCGCTGGCGACGAGGCCGGCTTCGATGACGGCGACGATCAGCGAGGCGAAGACCGTGCCGGCGACCTTGCCGGAGCCGCCGAAGATCGAGGTGCCGCCGATGAACACCGCAGCGATCACGGTGAGCAGGTATCCGGCGCCCTGCTGGTTGAAGTAGGTGGTGGTCTCGACGGTGAGGAAGACGCCGGCCAGCCCGGAGAGCAGCCCCATCAGGGTGAACAGCTTGATCTTCTCGCGATCGATCTGGATGCCGACCACCTTGGCGACCTTCAGGCTGTCGCCGATGAACAGGATGTTCTCGCCGAAGCGGTGCCGGTTGAGCAGGTGCCAGATGAACACCGAGAGCGCGATCGCCCACAGCATCTGCGCCGGGAAGATGCCGCCGATCCGCCCTACCATGATGGTGTTGAGGAGCGTCTGCTGGATGTCGGGAATGGCGATCGAGACGCCGTTCGACATCACGGTCAACAGGCCTCCCCACAGGAACATCATGGCCAGGGTGGCGATCATCGAGGGGATGCCGAGCTTGGTGACGACGAGGCCGTTGACGAAGCCCATCGCCGTGCCGACGGCGAGCGCCGCCAGCAGCGCCAGCCAGGTCATGTCGTATTGCTGGAACAGGAAGCCGAAGACGTAGCTGGCAAAGGCGACGACGGAGGGGAAACTCAGATCCATCTCGCCGGCGGTCGCCACCAGGGTCAGGCCGAGCGCGATGATCAGCGGCGGCGGCACCGAGGCCATGAAGCTCATGTAGACGCGGTAGCCGAGGAAGGCGCGCGGTGCGGTGATCATGAACAGCACGATCAGCACCAGGAAGACCAGGGCGGTGGCGGTGCCTTCGATCTTGAAGAAGCCCGCCACCGGATTTGGGCGTGTGGGAGTAACGTGTGCTCCTGCCGACATCAGAGCACCCCGTACCTGGCGTAGACGTCGCGCAGATAGCCGCCGGCGCGCAGCTCGTTCATCGAGTGATGCTCGCCATTGACCTTGTCGAAGGCGCGCTTCAGCACTTCGGCTTCCACTGCCTGCGGCACCACGACGACGCCGTCGGCATCGCCGAACACCAGGTCGCCCGGCTCGACCCGCACGCCATCGACGATGACAGGCACATCGACGGCCTGGATCTGGCCGCGGCCCTTGGAATCGAGCGGCGCGATACCAGCGTGGAACACCGGCAGCGCCAGCTCGCGGATCCCCAGGATATCGCGGACGAAACCGTCGGTGACGCAACCGGCGGCGCCCCGGGCATGGGTGGCGGTGGAGAGCAGACTCCCCCAGGGCGCGATGCGCGACGAGCCGCCGCAGGAGAACACCGCGACGTCGCCCGGCTTCAGATCGTCGACGATGGCGATCTCGAGCTCATAGGGGTTCGACCCCTCGGCGACGAACGGCACTTCCATGTACTGGCCGGTGCGGGCCCGGCCGCAGAGCTTGAGGCTCTCGTCGAGCGGGCGAATCCGGGGCGACATGGCCTGGTTCCAGATGCCGATGGCATCGAGCGCGTCGCTCAGTACGGCGGAGTAGAGCTGCTGCCAGCCCTCCGGCAGCGGTGGATTCTGGCGCGGGGTAAACGCGGAGGTCACGGGGGTACGCCCTTTCTACGAGGTTGACCGCGGCAGTCGGCGCAGCGGCACATGTTGATACATGTAACGTTAAATGTATGAGGCGAGTCAAGCGGGGTTGTGAGGGGTGTGAACATGGGGGTGGAGAGAGGTGTAACGATCGGTGAAAAGAGCAGTCGGGATTCCCTCTCCCGTTTACGGGGGAGGGGGGACCACGCGAAAGCGTGGTGGGAGGGGGGAGCCCCACGCACTGATCGTAAGCGGCCGGGGCAGAGGCCAGAGTTTGTGGCACCCCCCTCCCACCAGCCTTTCGGCTGGTCCCCCCTCCCCCGCAAGCGGGAGAGGGTGCGCCGACTGTGGGCGTCGCGCTTAGCCGCGCCCCCTGGCTTGTGTGTTCAGCGCTTAGCGCCTACGTCGTAAACCCCGGATCGAACACCACTGGCAGCACGTGGTCCGGCTGGGCGAACTTGCCGGATTTGAGCCGGGCCAGCATGGCTTCGCCGGCGCGTTCGCCGACGGCGTAGGCCGGCGAGATCACCGTGGTCATGTGCGGTCGGGCGTAGCGGTGTGCTTCGAAGCCGTTGAAGCCGACGACCCTCACATCTTCGGGCACGCGCACGCCGCGGTCGGTGAGCAGCAGCATGGCGGCAGTCGCCACCGGATCGTTGGCGCCGACCAGCGCACCGGGCAGGGGGTGGCTGTCGAGATGGGCGGCGACCGCCGCCTGCACGTCGGCGAACGACTCGCTGGCCGCCTCGAGCACGGTGACCGCCGCGGTGCTGCCGGCCATGGCGATGCTGTCGCGGATGCCGGCGATGCGGTTCTCGACCGCGGGCCAGGGCTGACGCGGGATCACCACCAGGATATCGGCGACCCGACGGGCGAGGAGGTGATCGCCGATCAGCCGGCCGCCGCCCCGATCGTCCTGGCGGACGGTGCAGATATCGGCTCCGGCGCAAGGCAGTTCCTGCTGGAACACCACCACCGGCTGGTTGAGATCGGCCAATCGCTCGATGGCGGCGAGGCGCTCGGGCTTTGGCCCGGAAATCATGGCGCAGAAGCCGGCAACCTCGAAATTGCGCATGATCATCGATTGCGCCAGTTCGGCGCCCGGCATGCCCTGGATGGTCAGGGTGTAGTCGGCATGGTTCAGCACGTTGGCGAGCCCCGCCACCACCTGGCAGGTGAAAAAATCGGCGAGGAAGGCAGGCGACTCGTCGACGATCACCATGCCGATCGAGCGCTGTTCGTCGACCCTGAGGTTGCGCGCATTGGAGGAGCGGCGATAGCCCAGCCGCTCGATCTCGCGCTCGACCCGCTTGCGGGTCGCCGGACTGACGAACTGGGTGCGACCGTTGATGACGTTGGATACCGTCATCGGCGAAACCTCGGCGGCCTTCGCCACATCCTTGATCGTTGCGCGCGGCCGCCGCTCGTCACCGCTCATTTGTCGGACGTCACCTCATCGGAATGCTGACGAGATACATATATCGTTACATCCCAACGCGATAGAGCCGGTTGGCATTCTTCCAGAACACCGCCTCGGATTCGTCGTCGGACAGTGTCTGGAGGATCTGCCTGAACGCCCCGTAGGCCTGGTCGAAGGTCGCGGCGAGACCGAGTACCGGATGGTCGGACGCCAGCATGGTGCGTTCGGTGCCGAAGGCCGCGAGGCAATCGAGCACGACCGGGCGGAGGCTGTCGAGGCTCCAGTGCGGATCGTAGGCGACGAGGTCGGAGACCTTGAGCGCGACGTTGGGAGCGCTCGCAAGGGCCGCGAGACCAGCCCGCCAATGCGCCATACCCTCGTCGCTGCGATCGAAGGGCGAGCCGCAATGGTTGATGATGAACTGCAGGTTCGGGAAGGCGCGGGCCAGCTCCAGCGCTTCGGCGGCCTGCCAGGGCGAGATCATGAGGTCGAATGACAGCCCAAGGGAATCAAGATGCTTCAAGCCCGTCCGCCAGGCCGGGCTGCTCATCCGGTGACGCTCCCTCGAGAACGAGCGCGAGGGATCAGGATGCCAGCTGAGAATGTCCCTGATGCCAACGACCTTGCCGTGTTCGGCATAGCGCTCGAGGATC
>JAEUMC010000527.1 GCA_016793415.1 Devosia sp.
GCGCTGCCGGGACTGGCGCAGGCGAGCGCAGCCTGACCCGCGGAAGAACGCCGTCGCCAGTTTCCTCCGCGCACCGCCTTTTCATCGCCCTCGATTAGTGGCACTCCATCCTGAGTTTCCGGAGGGGTATTGATGTCTGCCGACGTGACCGAACAGAAGAAGGCGCTGCGCGAAGCGGCGCTGCATTTCCATCAGTTCCCCAAGCCCGGAAAGCTTGAGATTCAGGCGACCAAGCCGCTTGGCAACCAGCGCGACCTGTCGCTGGCCTACTCGCCCGGGGTGGCGGCGCCTTGCGAGGAGATCGCCGTCGATCCCGAGGCGGTGACCAAGTACACCTCGCGCGGCAACCTGGTGGCGGTGATCTCGAATGGCACGGCCGTGCTGGGGCTCGGCAATATCGGCGCGTTGGCGTCGAAGCCGGTGATGGAGGGCAAGGCGGTGCTCTTCAAGAAGTTCGCCGGCATCGATGTGTTTGACATCGAGATCGACGAAACCGACCCGCTCAAGTTCATCGAAGTGGTGCGGCCGCTGGAGCCGACCTTTGGCGGCATCAACCTCGAGGACATCAAGGCCCCCGAGTGTTTCGCGATCGAGGAAGCGCTGCGCGAGCGCATGAAGATCCCGGTGTTCCATGACGACCAGCACGGTACGGCGATCATCGTCGGCGCTGCGGTGCTGAACGGGCTGGAGCTCACCGGCAAGAAGATCGAAGACGTGAAGATCTGCACGTCCGGGGCAGGGGCCGCGGCCATCGCCTGCCTCAACATCCTTGTCGCCCTGGGCGCCAGGCTCGAGAACATCTGGGTGGCCGACAAGGACGGGCTGCTGACCGACAAGCGCGACGACGTCAACGACAAGTGGCGCGGCCGTTTCTGCCGCCAGTCGAACGCCACGACGCTCGCCGAAGTGATCGACGGCGCCGACATCTTCCTCGGCCTCTCCGCGGCCGGCGCGCTGAAGCCCGAGATGCTGCAGAAGATGGGGCCGAGCCCGCTGATCCTGGCGCTCGCCAACCCGAATCCCGAAATCATGCCCGAGGTGGCCAAGGAGATCCGGCCCGACGCCATGGTCTGCACCGGGCGTTCGGACTATCCCAACCAGGTCAACAACGTCCTGTGCTTCCCCTTCATCTTCCGCGGGGCGCTCGACGTCGGCGCCACCACGATCAACGAGGAAATGAAGCTCGCAGCGGCGCAGGCCATCGCCAAGCTGGCGCATGATCCGGGGCTGGAGGTCTCGCCGTCTGGTCAGCCGGCGGTCTATGGCCCCGAGCACATCATCCCGAACCCCTTCGACCAGCGGCTGATCCTCCGCATCGCGCCGGCCGTGGCGCGTGCGGCGATGGAGTCAGGCGTAGCCAAGCGCCCGATTACCGATTTCCAGGCCTATCACGATAGCCTCAACCGTTTCGTTTTCCGCTCCGGCCTGGTGATGAAGCCGGTGATCGACAAGGTGATCGGGCAGCAGAAGCGCGTCGCCTTTGCCGACGGCGAAGACGAGCGCGTGCTGCGTGCCGCGCAGGTGATGATCGAAGACCGCATGGCGCAGCCGATCCTGATCGGCCGCCCGCAGGTGATCGAGAGCCGCCTGCAGCGCTTCGGGCTGACCATCAAGCCGGGACGCGACTTCGAGGTGGTGAACCCCGAGGACGATCCGCGCTATCGCGACTATGTGGATCTGTTCCACTCGCTGGTCGGCCGAAACGGCGTCACCCCGGACATTGCGCGCACGATCGTGCGCACCAACACCACGGTGATCGCGGCGCTGTCGGTGAAGCGCGGCGATGCCGACGCCATGCTCTGCGGCTTCCAGGGCCGCTTCATCAAGCATGTGCGCGACATCCGCTCGATCATCGGGCTGCAGGACGGGGTCAAGGACGTCTCGGCGCTGTCGATGCTGATCATGCCGCGCGGCGTGTTCTTTCTCGCCGACACCTACGTCAACATGGACCCGACCCCGGATGAGCTGGTGGCGATCGCGTTGCAGGCTCGCGACCACCTCAAGCGCTTCAACATCGAGGCCCGGGCGGCGCTGCTCAGCTACTCGAACTTCGGTTCGCGCGACGGCGACACCGCCTACAAGATGCGCGAGGCCTACCAGAAGCTGAAGGCCGTGGCGCCCGAGATGATCATCGAAGGCGAAATGCAGGGCGACCTGGCGCTCAACGACGACCTCAGGAGCCGCTACATCCCGGACTCGGTGCTGAAGGGCGAGGCCAACCTGTTGCTGTTCCCCAACCTCGACAGCGCTAACCTCTCGATGACGCTGCTCAAGGAAATGAACAACGCGCTCGCCGTCGGGCCGATCCTGATGGGGCCGCGTGCCCCGGCCCACATCCTTGCCCCCTCGACCACCAGCCGCGGAATCGTCAATATGACGGCAATTGCCGCCAGCGAAGCGGTAGCGTTGGGGGAGAGGACCTGATGATCCGGCATACTGTCGTATTCAATTTGAAGCACGCCCACGGTTCATTGATGGAGAAGGCCTTTCTCCGCGACGCCATGGTGCTGAAGGAAATCCCGGGCGTAAAGAAATTCGAGCAGTTGCGACAGGTGTCCAAGAAGAACGAC
>JAEUMC010000537.1 GCA_016793415.1 Devosia sp.
GACTCGTGGTCGGTGCGAATGCCGGCGGCGAGGTAGCCGTTGAGCTGGAGATCGGTGACCAGCGGGGCGTGGCCATCGATATGGCCGCCCTGGAAGGCCACCAGCTTGGCAATGATGCCGGGATCGGCCGCGAGGACCCCCGGGTAGTTCATCATCTCGGCGAGGCCGATGACCTGGCGGTGGTGACGGAATTTTTCGAGGTCGGCGATCTCGAGCCGGGCGCCCGAGGTCTCGTGCGGCGTCGCCGGTACGCAGGAGCTGAGATTGACCCGGATATCCATCACGGTGCGCTCGGCGCACTCGAGGAAATAGCGGATGCCGTCGGCGCCGAGCACGTTGGCGATTTCGTGCGGGTCGCAGATCACCGTGGTCACGCCATGCGGCAGCACGCAGCGATCGAACTCGAACGGGGTCACCAGCGAGGATTCGATGTGCAGGTGCGTATCGATGAAGCCGGGCACCGCGAAGCGGTTCTCGCCCTCGATCAGCTTGGTGCCGTTGTAATAGCCATAGGTGCCGACGATGCGGTCGGCGACGATGGCGATATCGGTGTGGGTGATGGAGCCGGAAATCACGTCCAGCAGGCGGACGTTCTTGATCACCACGTCGGCCGGAACCTCGCCGGCCCCCGCCTTGATCATACGGGTGAGGAGCTCTGGTGAAATGGTCATGACGCGGCCGTGATCTGCATATCCCAACGTCTTCGTTCAGCCCGCAACGGTCAAGTGGGGACGGAACTGCACGGCGTCGCAGGCGTTGGTTTTCACATTCATCTGCAAGCGAGTAGCGCCATGCGAACCTATGATGCACACAAATCGACGAACGAAGTTCGCCAGGGCAGCGGCCGGCTGATGAACTTCCGCGTGCTGGTCTGGTCGGTGCTCGGCGTCGTGCTGGCCTTCGCGTTGATCTACCTGATCTTTTTTGCCATGGCCCCGCCGCCCAATACCACGACGGGCGTATAGGCGGGCGGTGGTGCGACTGAAGCGCATCGGCCGCGAGGATCTGACGATCCGTCGCCGCCGGCACGGGCGGAGCTTCGGCTATCTCGACGAGGCGGGCGAGCTGGTCGGCGACGCGGCGACGCGCGAGCGGGTACATGGCCTCGGCATTCCACCGGCCTGGACCGAGGTGCGGATCGCCGCCAGCCCCCGGGCTCATATCCTGGCCTGCGGCTTGGATGCGGCAGGCCGGCGGCAATATATCTATCACCCCGACTGGGAGGCCCGCCGGGTACGGCGGAAGCAACTGCAACTGGGTCTGCTCACCGCCGCCCTGCCGCGTATTCGACGCCGAGTGCGCGAAGATCTGGAAGCCGAGACTGGCAGCAAGGAGCTGGCGCTTGCTATCGGCGTGGCACTGATCGACCGGACCGCCATGCGGGTAGGCCGAGAGCGCTATCTCGATGCACATGGCACCCGCGGCGCGGGCACGCTGTTCAACCGCGACGTCACGGTGAAGGGCGACGAAATCCGCGTCGCCTTTCCGGCCAAGAGCGGCAAGAAGGCGAGTTACAGCTTCGCCGATGCGCGGCTGGCGCGGGCGATCGAGGCTGTGAGGTCGATCCCGGGCCGCCGACTGCTGATGTATCGCAACGGCGAGCCCAGAGCGCTGCGCACCGACGACATCAACCGCTACCTGCGCGAGATCGCCGGGGCTCCAGTGACCGCCAAGGATTTCCGCACCCTGCATGCCAGCGCCATGGCCGGCGATGCATTGGCGAGGCTCGAGCCGGCGGAATCGGCCACGGCACGGAAGCGGCAGATGGCGGCCGTAACGAAACAGGTCGCGGCGTTCCTGCAGAACACCCCGGCAATCAGCCGCGCAAGCTATGTTGCGCCGTGCCTCTATGCGCTGTTCGACAAGGGCCGGCTGGCAGAGCTATGGGCGGCCGGCGGCGACGGCGCCAACGGCGTCAGGCAGCGAGAAGTGCGGCTGGCGGCGGTACTGGAGGCCGCGGGGTAGGGGGCGGTTCCCTCCCCCGCAAGCGCAGGACTATCGCATGGGCTATTCGCACCGCACTCTCCGTGCTCCTCCACCGTGAAACGGGGGAGCAACCATGTGTCAGTGGGTCTCGATGACCCATGGTGTTGCTCGTTTGAGGACGAGGTTTGCGGCCTCGATGAGCTTTCGCATGATGGCGATGATGATGACCTTCTTGGGTTTTCCGACGCTTTCGAGGCGGTC
>JAEUMC010000563.1 GCA_016793415.1 Devosia sp.
GCTCTCGGCGGTCGAAGAGTGCGTCGAACTGCCGGCCGAGGTCGCAACCCATTCGCGCGGCCGCAACTTCCTCGATATCCGCGGCAGCCTGGTGCCGTTCCTGCGCCTGCGCGACCTGTTCAACACCCCCGGCGAGCCCGACAGCCACCAGAAGGTGGTGATCATCTCCTCGGGCGAGGGCCGGGCCGGTCTGGTGGTCGATCAGATCATCGGCAACAACCAGACCGTCATCAAACAGCTTTCGAAGCTCCACACCGACCTCGAGACCTTCTCGGGCGCCACCATTCTCGGCGACGGCACCGTGGCGCTGATCCTCGATACCTCGCGGCTTGTCTCCTATGGCCAGGCGCATGAGGAGAAGTATCGCACCACCGAGGGGAGGGCCGCGGCATGACCGCCTTCACCGAACCGATGCGGGCGCTGACGTTGCGGCTCGACGACGAACTGTTCGCCATCGAGGCGCAGAGCGTTCGCGAGATCCTCGACCTGGTGCCGGTCACCGAAGTGCCCAACGCCTCGCCCTTTGCCGCCGGCCTGATCAACGTGCGCGGCCGCGTCGTGCCGCTCACCGATCTCAAGGTCGCCTTCGGCATGCAGGGCGCCGAGCCCGACCAGGACACCCGCATCGTCGTCATCGAAACCGAGATCGAGGGCGAGCCGAGCGTCGTCGGCATCCTTGCCGACAAGGTCTACGACGTCACCGATATCGAGCCCGCCGCCATCGAGGAGGCGCCGCGCGTCGGCATGCGCTGGCGCCCCGACTACGTGCGCGGCATCGGCAAGCGCCGGGGCGACTTCATCATCATCCCCGACATCCATCGCATCTTTGAACTCGAGGGCCGCAGAAGCGGCTCGCCCAACCCATCAGAAGAAAGGGCCGCATCGTGAGGCTAACTATCAAGGCGAAGCTGGCGGCAGTCTTTGGCGCCGTCATCGTCATGTCGGGCGTCAGTATGCTGATCGCCCTGCAGAATCTCGACAAGCTGAGCCAGTCGCTCGATACCATCGTCAATGTCCGCGCCGCCAACACCATGTCGATGATGGAGGTGCAGACCCACCTCGAGTCGATCGGTTCGCGCCTGCGCGCCATGATCATCAGCGACGATGCGACCGAGATCGCCGACTACGTCACCAAGATCGGCGATGAGAGGGCCGAGATCGACAAGTACGTCGCCGAGCTCAACCAGAAGGTGGTCGACCCGCAGGTCCGCGACAGCCTCGACGAGTTCACCGCGCAGACCGATGCCTATGAGGTGCAGGCCCAGAAGGTGATGGAGCTCGCGGCGCTCAATACCGACACCCGCGCCCTCGAGATCACCACTACCGAAGGCAGCGGCGCGCTTGGCACCCTGGAAGAGGCGATGACGGCGCTCGTCACGTCGCTCTCCAACCGCGTCAGCGCCGGCGACCTCTCCGCCTTTCCGGCCTTCAAGGCGGCGTCGGAGGCTTTCATGACCATCACCGATGCGTTCCGCCAGCAGCGCAACGTGCTGCTCGCCTCCTCGCTGCCGGCCAAGCAGGACGAATGGTACGCCGACTACAAGGCCGGGGTCGAAAGTCTCGCCCAGCTGTTCCCCACGCTCGAGCGCACTATTCCCGCCACCGAAGCCGGGCTGCTGGACAGCGCCAGCACCGCCTATGACGCGCTCGTCGTCGCCATGGACAAGGCAGTCGAAGTGTCGATCCAGCGCGGCGACTACAACGCGCTGATGGCCGCCAACGAGGCCGCCGAACTGCGCCGCACCGCCAACGCGACGATCGACGCCATGATCGAGCGCAACAAGGAGGTGCTGAACGCCGCCGACGACGAGGCCAAGCAGCTCTATGAGAGTTCGATGCTGCTGCTCCTCGGCCTGCTGGTCGGCTCGGCCGTCATCGCCATCCTTGCCGCGCTCTGGATCATCCTGTCGATCTCCAGGTCGCTCGGCGCCGCACTCGGCCTCGCCAATGCCGTTGCCGGCGGCGATCTCAGCGCCGAGGCCAAGGTCAGGTCGAACGACGAGATCAAGGACGTCATCGACGCGCTCAACCTGATGACGCAAAAGCTCCGTGAAGTGGTCAGCGAAGTGACTGCCGCTGCCCGCAACGTCGCCTCCGGCTCGCAGGAACTGTCGGCCACGGCCGAGCAGCTGAGCCAGGGCGCTACCGAGCAGGCCTCCTCGACCGAAGAGGCGTCCGCCTCGATGGAAGAGATGGCCTCGACCATCAAGCAGTCGGCCGACAACGCCCAGCAGACCGAGAAGATCGCCCGTCAGTCGGCGGCCGACGCCAATGCTTCGGGTGAAGCCGTGGGCAACGCGGTGAACGCCATGCAGACGATCGCCGAAAAGATCATGGTGGTGCAGGAGATCGCCCGCCAGACCGACCTGCTCGCGCTGAACGCCGCAGTGGAAGCCGCGCGTGCCGGCGAACACGGCCGCGGCTTTGCCGTGGTGGCCTCGGAGGTCAGGAAGCTCGCCGAACGCAGCCAGGCTGCCGCCGCCGAGATTTCCACCCTCTCGGTCGACACCGTCAAGGCGGCGCGCTCGGCCGGCGACATGCTGAGCAAGCTCGTGCCCGATATCCGGCGCACTGCCGAACTGGTGGAAGAGATTTCCGCCGGGTCGCGCGAACAGAACGCCGGTGCGGCGCAGATCAACACTGCCATCCAGCAACTCGACAAGGTCACCCAGCAGAACACCTCGGCGGCCGAAGAGATGTCGGCCACCTCCGAGGAGCTGGCCAGTCAGGCCGAGCAGCTGCAGAGCGCCATCAGCTACTTCCGCATCGATCAGGGCGTGCAGGCACGCGTCGAAGTCGCGGCCAACGACCGCGCCCCGCAGCGCGCCCGTCGCACTGCCCAGCTGCAGGAAGAAATCCTCAGCAAGGCGCCGCATCTCAGCCGCAAGAAGACGCCGGCCCGTGCCACGGGCGGCGGTTTCGATCTCGAGCTCGACGAGATCGGCGACGATCTCGACAGCGAGTTCACCCGCCGCGGCGCCGCCTGACAGCCACACCGATCAGCGCCGGGGCGACCGTTCGCCCCGGCCCAATCGCCGACGCCGATTTGAGTACCGAGTTTTGGGCAGAGGACTGTGGGAAGCGGTCCGTGGGCTAGGGGGCCACGCCAATGAGATTGACCATCAAGACCAAGCTGATCGCGGCGTTCGCCACGGTCATCGTGTTGAGCGCCATCAGCATGGCTGTGGCGCTGCTGAACCTGGGCGCGCTCAACACCTCGTTCAGCGCTGCCATGGAAGGCAACGTCAAGCGCATCCAGCTGGCCGCCGATCTCGAGGCTTCGACCCTCAAGGTGGCGCGCGACGAGAAGAACCTGATCCTCGCCCAGGATGCCGCGGCCCTCAATGTGCTCGTCACCCAGATGGACGACGAAATCGACCTGATTCACAGCGATGCCAAGACCCTGCTCGACTTGTCGAGCGCCCAGGGTAAGCCGCTGGTCGAGAACTTCGTCACCCACTACGACAACTACCTGGTCCAGCATGCCGAGGTTCGTCGCCTTGCCATGCTCAATCTCGATGCCGATGCTTTCGCGCTCGCCTCCGGCAAGGCCGCCGAAGTGCGCGCCGCCTCGGTCACCGAACTCGACGAGATCGTCGCCCTCAACAATGCCCAGCTCACCGAAGCCATTGACGCGGCGGAGAACCTCTACGGCACGTCGTCGCTGCTGCTGACGGCGCTGCTGATCGGCTCGACCATCATCGCCGTCAGTGCTGCGACCTTCATCATCGTCGGCATCAGCCGGGGCCTCGGCAAGATCAAGCAGGTGGTGAGCGCCGTCGCCATCGGCGATCTCGACCAGAACATCGAGATCAAGTCCAATGACGAGATCAAGGACCTCGTTGATACCGTCAACGTCATGACCGCCAACCTGCGCAGCACCGCGGCGGTTGCCGATCGCGTTGCCGACGGCGATCTGACCGTCGAGCCGCAGCCGCTCTCCGATCGCGACACGCTCGGCCTGGCGCTGCAGCGCATGGTGGAAAAGCTCCGCGACGTCATCGCTGAAGCCATCTCATCGGCCAACAACGTCTCGGCCGGTTCGCAGGAACTGTCGGCGACCGCCGAGCAACTGAGCCAGGGCGCCACCGAGCAGGCATCCTCCACCGAAGAGGCATCGGCCTCGATGGAAGAGATGGCCGCGACCATCAAGCAGTCGGCGGACAACGCGCTGCAGACCGAGAAGATCGCCCGTCAGTCTGCTGCCGACGCCATCGCCTCGGGCACTGCGGTCAACGACGCCGTCACCGCCATGCAGACCATCGCTCAGAAGATCATGGTGGTGCAGGAAATCGCCCGCCAGACCGACCTCCTGGCGCTCAACGCCGCGGTGGAAGCGGCGCGGGCCGGCGAACATGGCCGCGGCTTTGCGGTGGTCGCCTCGGAAGTGAGAAAACTCGCGGAACGCAGCCAGGCTGCTGCGGCGGAGATTTCCACGCTCTCCGACACCACGGTGAAAACCGCCCAGTCGGCCGGCGACATGCTGACCCGCCTGGTGCCCGATATCCAGCGCACCGCCGAGCTGGTGGAAGAGATCACCGCCGGCGCGCGGGAGCAGAATGCCGGTGCCAGCCAGATCAACACCGCCATCCAGCAGCTCGACAAGGTGACCCAGCAGAACACCTCTGCTGCTGAGGAAATGTCGGCCACCTCGGAGGAACTGGCGAGCCAGGCCGAACAGCTGCAGAACGCCATCAGCTATTTCCGCATCGAGGCGACCCGCGAGGTCGCCGCTGAAGCGCCCAGGAAGCAGCCGGCGACCAGGCGCAGCAGTACGGCTATCCGCGCGGAACTGATGGCCAAGGCGCCGCACCTGTCGCCGCGCGCTCGCCCTGCCGGCAAGCTCAACGGCAATGGCGGCTTCGACCTCGACATCGATGATGCCGGCGACGAACTCGACAGCGAGTTCAGCCGCCGCGGCGCAGCCTGAGGAGAGTCACGATGGCCGAAAAGCCCCAATACGTGACGCTGGGGGTCAACGGCGAACTGTTCGCCGCCCCGGTGGACAAGGTGCAGGAGATCCTCGAGATGCGCCCGGTGGCGCGGCTGCCGCAGGCCCCGTTCAACCTGCTCGGCATGACCGATGTGCGCGGGCAAGGCATCCCGGTGCTCGATCTGCGCCTGACCCTCGGCCTGCCCGAAGCCGACGACACCGAGAACACCCGCATCGTGGTACTCAACGTCGGCGGCGCGCATGGTCCGATGACTGTGGGGCTGCGCACCGACCGGGTGTTCGAAGTGACCGTGCTCGACGCCGATCAGCTCGAGCCGCCGCCGGCCATTTCCGGCAACTGGCGCGACCATGCTGTCGCCGGCATCGGCCGCCGCAACGGCAGCTTCGTCACCGTGCTTGATCTCGATCGCCTGCTCGGCAGCGTGGCTGAGGCGGCGTGATGCACTTGGCCACCCCCCTCCCAACCTCCCCCACAAGGGGGGAGGTGCCCGCCGGTGCGTTGGGCACGACCGCGCCACACACTCGCCTCTTCACCTCCCCCTTGATGGGGGAGGCCGGGAGGGGGTGGGGCGGCTCGCGCCGAAACTCTTCGAGGGCACGCAATGCCTAGCCTCGCCCTCAAGATCCAGCCCGATGACGCCGACGATCACCTCAGCACGCTCGATTTCGGCCGCATCGCCAAGCTCATCGAGGGCGAGGCCGGTATCAAGCTGCCGCCGGGCAAGCGCCTGATGGTCGAGGGCCGGTTGCGCAAGCGCATGCGGGCGCTCGGCCAGCCCGACTTCGCCAGTTACTGCAACTTCCTGTTCAAGCAGGATGGGCTGGAGCGCGAGCTCACCCACCTGATCAACGCCGTCACCACCAACAAGACCGACTTCTTCCGCGAGGCCGAACACTTCGATTTCCTCGTCGCCGAGATGGTGCCGGCGCTGCTCAAGGTGCGCGAGCGCAACCCGTTGCTCAAGGTGTGGAGCGCTGCCAGTTCGACCGGCGCTGAGGCCTATACCCTCGCCATGGTGCTCGATGATCTCCAGGGGCAGCGTAACGACTTCCGCTTCGCCATCCTCGGCACCGATATTTCTACCGCGGTGCTGGCGCAGGGGCGACGCGCCGTCTATCCGGCCGAGATGATTGCACCGGTGCCGCCGGACCTGCAGGCGCGCTACGTCATGCATGCCCGCCGGCCCGGCGCCCGTCGCGAAGTGCGCATGGTGCCCGAACTGCGCCGCCTGGTACGCTTCACCCATCTCAACCTGATGGACCAGGCCTATCCGTTCGATCGGGACGTCGACGTGATCTTCCTGCGCAACGTGCTGATCTACTTCGAAAAGGCTGACCAGGATGCGGTGGTTGCCCGCCTCGTCGATCACCTTCGTCCTGGCGGCTACATCGTGCTCGGCCATTCCGAGTCGATGATCGGCACCTCGCTCGCCGTACGGCAGGTTGCCCCTGCCGTCTTCCAGAAGCTCTGAGGTTTCTCGATGTCCGTCTCCGAAACCGACCGCAAGATCCGTGTGCTGATCGTCGATGACTCCGCTGCGGTGCGCACCACGCTGTCGGACATCATCGCGTCCGACCCAGGGCTCGAGGTGATGGCGACGGCGGCTGACCCCTATATCGCGGTGGAACGCATCCGTGCCGAAGTGCCTGATGTGATCTTCCTCGACATCGAGCTGCCGCGCATGGACGGCATCACCTTCCTCAGGAAGCTGATGTCACAGCGGCCGATCCCGGTGGTGATCTGCTCGTCGCACGCCAGCGAGGGCAGCGACACGCTAATCGAGGCGCTGGAGGCCGGCGCCGTCGACGTGGTGTCCAAGCCGCGCGTCGACACCGCGCAGTTCCTCAACGATTCCCGCGTCCGCATCTGCGAGGCGGCCCGCTCCGCCGCTCATGCGCGATTGAAGGGCCGCGTCCGCCCGCCAGCCCCGCAACTCGCGGTCGAAAAGAAGCTCACCGCCGATGCGGTGATCCCGCAGCGCTCGGCGACGCGGGCCGCTTCCGCGGCTGCGTCAATGCCGACCACGGCGCCGATCATCTGCATCGGCGCCTCCACCGGCGGCACCGAAGCGCTGCGCGATGTGCTCGAGGCCCTGCCGGCCACCACCCCGGGTATCGTCATCGTCCAGCACATGCCCGAGCGTTTCACCGCGGCCTTCGCCCGCCGCCTCAATGGCCTGTGCCAGATGGAGGTGAAGGAAGCCGAGGATGGCGACGTGGTCGAGGCCGGCCGCGTGCTGATCGCCCCGGGCAACCACCACATGGCGCTGCAGCGTTCGGGCTCGCGCTACACGGTGAGCATCGTCGATGGTCCGCACGTGTCGCGCCATCGCCCCTCGGTCGACGTGCTGTTCCGCTCCGCCGCCTATGCCGCCGGCAAGAACGCGCTCGGCATCATCCTGACCGGCATGGGTGACGATGGCGCCCGCGGTCTGCTCGAGATGAAACAGGCCGGCGCCACGACGCTCGCCCAGGACGAGGAAAGTTCCATCGTCTTCGGCATGCCCAAGGAAGCCATCGCGCTCGGCGCCGCCGACAAGGTGGTCTCGCTCCGCCGCGTCGCCACCGAAATCACCACCTACGCCGCCCGTGCCCCGCAAAAGGACACCGCATGACCTCGCAAGCCATCGATGCCGCCGTGATCCTCCCCCGCGTGGCGGGGGAGGGGGCCCATGCGGAGCATGGGGGAGGGGGCGGCCACACTCTCAGTAGCACTGGCACGGACATCCTTGCCTCCCGCCTCCTCGCCATCGCCGCCGACCTGGCGGCGCCGCGTGAGGCGATCGACGGCGCCTTCGTCGCCGTCGGCAGTCGCCTTGCCGAGTGCGCCGATATCCTCTCCCGCCTCACCGAGACGTTCGAGACCCTGCCGGTCGACCTCGAGGGGCCGGACCTTGCCGAGGCCACTGACCGCCTGGCGGTGGTCGGTCGCCGCGCCGGTGAGATCGCGGTGACGCTTGGCGCCGAGCAGGCCGACCTCAACCGTCTGGTCGACGCACTGCGCGGCGCGGCGCATCCGATTTCCGAGCTCAGGCGCACCGTCAAGATGATGGGCATCGTCGCCATCAATGCCCGCGTCGTCGCCGCCAGCGTGGTCAGTGATACCGAGGACTTCGGCGTCTTCACCACCGACATCGCGCAACTGTCCGAATCCGCCGCCACCACCATCCAACGCTTCTCGCGCACCTATGAGGCGCTCAGCATCGTCGTCGGCGAAGCCGCAATGGCACGCGCCAGTTTCGAACAAGCGCATCGCGACACCCTCTCGACCCTCGCCACCGAGCTCGAGCGCGACCTGGCTGAGGTCACCGAGCAGCGCCTCACCTCGGTGCGCTCCAGCGCCGTCACCGGCCAGATGTCCCGCGCCATCGCCGACAAGGTTGCCACCACCGTCATGGCCCTGCAGGTCGGCGACGCCACCCGCCAGCGCGTCGAACACGTCGAAGCCGCCTTGCGCGATCTCTCCGCCCTCCTCCTCCCCGAGGGGGCCCGTGCGGAGCATGGGGGAGGGGGGAGCCGGACCCTCAGTGACCCCATCACCGAGCTGCAGCGCCAGCAACTGGCTGGTGCTCGCGAAACCCTCGTCCTCGAAATGGCTTCCGGCGCCGACGCGCTGACCCAACTCGCCACCGATGTGGAAGCCGTGCTTGCGCACGCGCAGGAGGTCTACGGCTCGGCCGAGAACCGCTCCGCGCTGTCCGAGCTGCACAGCGCCGTGCGTCGGGCCGTCACCGTGCTGCGCGATTGCGAAAGCGAGCGCGAAAAGCTCGACCGGGTTGCGGTCGCTGTCTCGGAGACCGTCGGCGTGCTGCTCAACCACGTCGAGGCAGTGCAGGAGATCGAGTACAAGATGCGGCTCGTCTCGCTCAACGCCGCGGTCAAATGCGCCCAGCTCGGGCCGCGCGGCCGCGCCCTCGATGTCATCGCCCAGCAGCTCCGGACCCTCACCGGCGAAACCGTCGTCTCCGCCCATGAGGCGGTCGAGCGGCTCAACCAGGCGGCGCAGTTCTCCGCCGCCTTCACCAATGCCACCGGCGCCGGCGCCGGCCGCGTCGGCGATCTCGAACGTGAGGCCGCCGCCTCGCTCACCCAGCTCGAAACCGTCGGCATGCGCATGAAGAAGGCGCTGGTCGAACTCTATGACGATGGCCCCAGGGTGGCCGATCGGCTGCACCAGGCCGTCGACAGCCTTGCCAACCATGGCGCCATCTCGGAAGCACTCAGCGATATCGAACTGGGCATCGCCGGGTTGATCCTCCCCCGTGAGGGCGATCACCCGGAGAGCGGCGATGCGGCGGAACTCGACCAGTTCCTTGCCACCCTGCGCAAGCGCTACACGATGGATGCCGAGCGCCGCGTCCACGACGCCTTCACCGGCATCGAAATCGCCCCCGAGCCCGCCGCCGACACCTCGGAAACCGCGCTGGACGACCTGTTCTTCTAGGTTGATAGGGCGCGTGCAGTTTGTCCACTAGGGGGCCAAACTTGACCACACCCAGCGGCTCCCCGCCTTCTTGAGTTCTGGAACGAGGCGGCTGACGGTCGGTAGCGTCGCGGCTGTCGTGGTCAGCCTTTGATTAGTCTGTCATCAGCCTGCGGCGTCAGCAGGAACTCGACTGGCGAGAACTTATAGCGTAGCGCTGCCACCTCCTTCACAGCTGCAGACCCCGGCACGTACTCGAATGTCGCCGAATCGAACAAACAGACGTTTTGGCCAGCGCCAACCGAACTCTTGAACACCACACCATCGAAGCCGCGTTGCCTTGCAACATCCGCGACCAATTGAGTGATTGAGTAGTGGCCGGCCGCCTCGGGCACGATAGGCCGGCTCATTGCATTGTCGGTAGCGACAATGAAGCTGAACAGGTCGAGTTGCTCGTCGCTGCCGGCAAACGCGTCGATGTCGACATTGAAGTTGGCAAGCCGCACCTCGCGTACCGCGCGAAAACTCCCAACCGAGAGCTGGTGGCCGGGGTGCGGTCGCACTTCGGCGGCGGCCGTCTCCGCGTCAGACGCGAGGTATAGAAACGAGACCCCGGCACGGTTGAGCCGACCTCCCCGAGCCAAAGGGGGCGGCGGCGCTCCGAGCAGGTCTCCCTGGTACGGTCTGCTCCTAACGCGCGGGTTCAGGCTCAAAGCTTCAAAGGTGACGTATCTGCCATCGGTGCCAATTCTGGCACGATAGAAGGTGGTCCCCTCAGCGACGGTGTTGTCGATGCGGCGGCCGATCGCGTCGAATACCTTCCGAACGGCGGGTTCGACCACATAGTAGTTCTCCTGCGCGATGCGCTTACGTGCTTCGCGAAACAGTTCGCTCTGGCCACTCTTCAACGCCGTCAGCAGAGTGTTCTGGAGTCCGTCCGAATGGCCCGCATGTAGTGCTACTCCGCTCTCGTATGGCGGGTAGACATCCGATACCAGTCGCAGCAGGTAGGGCTCTGAATCCAGGGCGCTCCTACGGTGTGTCGCGGTCTCCTCGTGATGGATGATTGGGTTAGGATCACTGAGCAGGCCAGAGATCTCGTCGCCACCAAAGTGCCGGTTGTAGCGTTCCTCGTCGTATTCGTAGCGGATAAGTGCCTTCACAAGGTTGCTCAACGCCACAAACTGCTCGGGAGCGGCGCTCAGATATGGCGCTTCGTCTGGATCGCGAAAGCAAATGCCACACACGGTGTCACGCACGCCGTAGGCTGCAATGAACCGCTTAAGGGCCGGATGCTTTGCGCAGTCTTCGCATAGCGAGCAGTCCTCGCTCTCGATTTCAGAACGGTCGATCGCCATTGCACTCCCTCTTCTTCCCGGCTCTTAGCCATCGCGGCGCGCCGCCGCAATGCCGCGCCTTCCCCCTGCTGTTGGCTGCTCGTCAAACCATGGCGCCATATCCGAAGCCTTAGCAGCACCGGACCGTCTCGCCGGATTGGTCCTCAAGTCGCCCCGCCCAACATGTGATTTGACGTAACGGAACCTGGTCCGACATATATGCGTTTACACGTATACAGGGGCGGCGGGCCTCTGGTTATGTGAGTCTGTCGGGGGCCAATCCGATGAGTGACGTGGACGACCGTGAGCTCGGTGAGCTCCTGGCAATGTTGCGCGGCAGCGACGAACACTTCGATACCCATCGCCTCACCAGTTTCTCCGATGCCACGCTGCTCGAGGTTCTCCACCCGCTGGGCGACGGTCGGCTGGTGACCAACGTGCCAAGCTTCGTGGCGGTCCGCGAAGAACTGCGTCGCCGCGGCCTGCTGCCGCGCGATCATTGAAACAAGTGTGTGGCCGGACAGCGCGTTAGCCTCGACCGCAAGCTGCCAAATCCACACGCACCGTTCCCACCTAGACTCCCGCCGAGACTTCCGGTAACGTTCCCAATAGATGCCGGGAACGGCACGAGGAGGATGCATGGGCAGACGGCCCACCATCATTGATGTGGCCAAGCTGGCCGGGGTGTCGAAAAGCACCGCCGCGCGGGCGCTCTCCGATTCTCCCGACGTCAACGACATCACCCGCGACAAGGTCCGCAAGGCCGCGCTTGCCAGTGGCTATGAGCGCAACCACCTAGCCGTCGGCATGCGCTCGGGCCGTTCCGGCCTGTTCGGCCTCGTTATCCCAGACATCACCAACCCGTTCTGGGCCGAAGTCGCCCGCGGCGCCCAGGATGTGGTGGAAGAGAACGGCGCCTCGTTGCTGGTCTTTTCCTCAGACTGGGACCATGGCCGCGAAGCCAATCATTTGCGGGCCTTGCGCCAGGCCCGCGTCGAAGGCGCCATCGTCAACCCGGTCTCCGACAATGTCGATGATTTCGGCCGCTTCGGTCTGCCCTTCGTGCTGATCGGCTCGAGCGCCGAGCGCTTTCCCGATACCCCCTCGATTGGCTCCGACATCGCCCAGGCGGTGCGGCTGGGCCTCGATCACCTGGTGTCCCTGGGGCACCCGACGCCGGCGCTCATCCTCGGGCCGAAGTCGCGTCTGGCGCGCGCACGCTTCCTGCGTACCGTGCACGAACATTGCCTCGAGCGGGATATCGATCCGGCGGTGCTGCTCACCGAAGACAGCGACTACACCTTCGAGGGCGGCTTTGCCGCCATGCAGCGTCTCATGGCGCGCCGCCCGCATGGGCATCTCGCGGTATTCTGTGCCAACGACCTGATCGCGCTCGGCGCGCTGCTTGCTGCCCGCGAGGCGGGACGCGAATGCCCGCGCGACGTCTCCATTCTCGGCTTCGACGGGGTGCCTGCCGGCGCCTTCTCCTGGCCTGGTCTCACCACCATCGAGAAGCCGGCCCGTGAGCTCGGCCGTCGCGCCGCCCAGGCGCTGTTCGATGAAATCGCCGGTCGTCCGCAGGATGGCCGCACCTATTTGCCGTGCCGCCTGATCGAGCGAGGCTCACTCGCCGATCTCAGCGCGCAAACGCCCCTGCGCGTTGCAGGAGCGGGGAGGAGCTAAGCATGTCGAGCGTCGAGCAAAACGCGACGGCTATCGCATCTGTGTCCGGGAACGTTCCCATATCGCGGCGCGTCGCCAATGGCATCCGCCGCTGGTGGCCTTACTACGTCATGCTCGCCCCCGGCCTGCTGTTCTTCCTCATCTGGCACTATTTCCCGATCTGGGAAGCCAAGATGGCGTTCGAACAGGTGCGCATCATCCCGCCCAACCTGTGGGTAGGGCTCAAGCACTTCCAGACCCTGTTTGCCTCGCCGGTGTTCTACCAGGTGCTGGCCAACACCCTGATCATCTCGACGCTGAAAATCCTGTTCGTCTTCCCGGTGCCGATCATCGTGGCGCTGCTGTTGAACGAAGTGCGCAGCGGCAAGCTCCGCAAGTTCGTGCAGTCGGCGATCTACCTGCCGCACTTTCTGAGCTGGGTGGTGATCGCCGGCATCTTCATCGCCATCCTGTCACCGTCCGACGGCGCGGTGAACCAGATCACCGGGCTGTTCGGCATCAAGCCCACCGCCTTCATGACCGACGGCAATTCCAGCCGCTGGGTGCTGGTGTTCTCCGAGATCTGGCGTTCGGCCGGCTGGGACAGCCTGCTTTACCTCGCCGCCATCATCGGCATCGATCAGTCGCTCTACGAGGCGGCCGAGCTTGATGGCGCCAATCGCTGGCAGAAGGTCTGGCACGTCACCATCCCGGGGATCGTGCCGACCATCGCCACGCTCTTCATCCTCAACATGGGGATGTTCCTGTCGGCCGACCTCAACCAGGTCATCAACTTCCTCAACGACGTGAACCGCGGTCAGATCGATATCCTCGATACCTATGTCTACCGCATCGGCCTCAGGACCGGCGAATACTCGCTGGCCACTGCCGCCGGCCTGTTCAAGGCGGTGTTCGGCATGATCCTCATCCTTTCGGCGCACTTCGTCTCGAAGCGCCTCACCGGCAAGGGAGTCTGGTGATGGCCGCGCCCAAGGGAACCGCGATCCGTCGCACGCCGCTCGAGCGCATCGAGTATGCCATCATCGTCACCACGCTGCTCGCCATGGTGGTGGTGATGCTGCAGCCGATCCTCAACCTGCTCGCCGTATCGTTCTCCGATCCGAGCCAGGTGGCGGGCAAGAGCGGCCTCGACATCTGGCCCTCGGGGTTCTCGCTCGACGTCTGGATGCTGCTCTTGCAGCACCCCAATGTGCAGCGCGGCATCCTCAACTCGATCTTCATCACCGCCACCGCCACCTTCATCGGCGTCGTCGGCACGGCGCTGATGGCCTGGGGGCTGAGCCGGCCGAACCTGCCCGGCCGGCGCATCATCTTCCTCCTGGTCCTCGTCACCATCGTGTTCGAGCCCGGCATCATTCCCGACTACTTCCTGATGAAGCGGATGGGGCTGCTCGACAGCTACTGGAGCGTCATCCTCTACAAGGCGGTGAACGCCTGGTACCTGATCATCCTCGTCCGCTTCTTCGAGGAAATCCCCGAGGAGCTGCTCGAGGCGGCCGAACTCGACGGTGCCAACCCGTTCCAGATCTTCTTCCAGGTGGTGCTGCCACTGGCGAAGCCCGCGCTGGCGACCATCGCCCTGTTCTACCTGGTGTTCCACTGGAACGAGTTCTTCCGGGCGATGATCTACCTGAACGACCAGACCAAGTACCCGCTGCAGGTGGTGCTGCGGCAGTTCGTGGTCGAAGGCGACAAGCTCGCCATCGTCGGCGCCGACAATGCCGCCAACAATATCGGCGTGGCGCAGATCAACCTGAAGGCGCTGAAGGCCGGGATGATCATCATCACCATCCTGCCCATCCTCGCCATCTACCCGCTGATCCTCAAGTTCTTCACCAAGGGCACGATGAGTGGAGCGTTGAAGGGATGAGGCTCTCTACGTCCAGCCGCCGGTGCGAGTTGACCCCCACCCCTGTCCCCTCCCCCTACCGGGGAGGGAGACGCTCACACGGACGTCTCAGTCTGGGTCTCCCTCCCCCTGTTGAAGGGGAGGGGACAGGGGTGGGGGTCGGCCCGCGCCGGCGCTCAGAAGTCAACCAACACGAACAACAAGCATAACGGAGGAGAATCCATGCTTAAGAAACTCTTGCTTACGACCACGGCGCTGGCGCTCAGCCTGTCGCTGGCGGCGCCGGCGTTTGCCGACCCGACGGTGATCCGCCTGGTGTCGAAGGACCTGCTTTCGACCAATCCGCCCGACGTTGCGCATATCGAGCGCATCGAGGCGGCGCTGAAGGCGCAGGGCACCGATCTCGACATCCAGATCGTCGACCTGCCGTCCTCAGGCTATGCCGACGCGCTCGGCGTGATGCTGCTGTCGGGCGATATCCCCGACCTGATCTACTTCCAGGGCGGCGACGCCAAGATGGCCGACCAGGGCATCCTCGAAGACCTGAACCCCTGGATCGAGAAGTCGCCCAACCTCAAGGCGGCGCTCTGGCCGCACAACGTCGAGCGCCTGAAGAACTACCCCTACCTGCTCTATGTCTACCCGCCGCGCGCCCCGCAGCCGGTGATCCGCAAGGACTGGCTGGATAAGCTCGGCATTGCCGCCCCGACCACCGTCGACGAGTACGAGGCCTTCTTCAAGGCCATCCACGATGCCGATCTCGATGGCGACGGCACCCCGGGCAACACCTTCGGCGTCACCACCGCCGACAACACCAACGAGCTCGACTCGATCTTCAACCAGGCTTTCGGCATCACCGGTACCTGGATGAAGGACGCCGCCGGCGAGTGGGTGAACTCGCGCATCACCGATCAGGAAAAGGCCAAGCTGACCTGGTACGCCAAGCTCGGCGCCGAAGGCCTCTACGACAAGGAATACGTCACCTCGAAGTTCGACGTGAAGGAAGACAAGTTCTACACCGGCAAGGCCGGCGTGATCTTCGGCTCCTCGGCGGAAGTCATCGACATCTATGGCGGCAAGATGCGCCAGGCGCATCCCGATGCCAACATCGAGCTGGCGCTGCTGCCGATCCCGTCCGGTCCGGGCGGCCAGGGGCTCTCGGCCACCGACGTCAGCAAGGAAAGCCGCGGCTTCGCCATCGCCACCACGTCGCAGCACAAGGAAGAGGTAGCAAAACTCCTCGACTTCATGGCTTCGACCGAAGGCCAGATGATGGACCGCATGGGCTTCGAGGGTGAGGAGTACACCAAGTCCGGCGACACCTACACCATCACCGACAAGATGAGCACCTGGTACGCCCGCTTCTTCGCGGCCGCCAACTTCGTGCCGCCGGTGGAGTGGAAGTCGGCCGCCGCGCAGGAGTCGCTGAAGAACATCACCACGTGGTTCAAGCCGGATAACGCCTTCGTCTGGCCGTCCGACTACGCCGCCGATCTCGACGCGACCGAGAACGTCTACCGCGCCTGGGTCTACAAGTTCATCTCCGGCGAAGCCTCGATGGACCAGTGGGACGCCTTCGTCGCCGAATGGAAGGCCGCCGGTGGCGACCGCCTCAACGAGTACGCCCGGACCAAGCTGAACGGCTAAGGCCCGGACCATCGCCACCCGCCCGCGGCGTCCTCCCACGACCGCGGGCGGGTGCGGTGACTGAACTAGACAAGCGGAAGCAGACCATCATGCCCACCTCTCTTCGCGGCCGTGTCCGCGCCATGCTCCACGGCATCGCCCTTGGCGACGCGCTCGGCGCCCCGGTCGAAAAGCTCTCGGCTGCCGATATCCGCGCCCGCTATGGGCGGGTGACCTCGCTCGAGGCGCGCTGGCACAAGATGGATCTGCCGCCCGAGCAGCGGAACCACCGGGTGCGCGGCAACGGCATCGTCACCGACGATACGCTGATGACCCTGGCGCTGATGGACATCTACGCCGACACCCGCCGCCATCTCGACGCCTGGGACATGGCCGACGGCATGGTGCGCCAGATCGCCTGGATGCCGCGCTGGATCCCCGAGATGCAGCGCGAAGCCAACCTGATCGATCGCTTGTTCTATCCCGAGAAATGGATCTTCCAGCGCCACCAGCTGGCCAATTGCGACCCCCGTCAGGGCGGCATCGGCAACATGGTCAACTGCGGCGCCGCCATGTACATCGCGCCGGTCGGCGTGGTGAATGCCTGCGACCCCAGAGCCGCCTACGACGAGGCCATCAGGTTCGCCGAGGGCCATCAGGAGAGCTATGGCCTCGAAGCCGCCGGGGTCTTTGCCGCCGCCGTCGCCGCAGCCTTCATCCCTGGCACCGGCATCGAGCGCATCGTCGAAACCGCCATTTCCGTCGCCCGTGACGGCACACGCGCCGCGATCTCCGACATTGCGGAACAGGCGGTCACTCTCAAGGGCGTCGATCATGCCAGCGTCGTGGAGCGCTTCCACGGCATCATTGCGCGCTATTCCCCGATGGGCGACGACGTGAACCACACCGCCGCCCGCGCCGGTCGGCTGTCCGCCGCTTACCAGCCGTCGCGGCTCGGCTCGATCGAAGAACTGCCGCTGGCGCTCGGCTTCGCGCTGGTCAATGGCGGCGAGTTCCGCAAATCCATCGAGGACGGTATCAATTCCGGCCGCGACACCGACTCGATCGGCGTCATGGCCGGCGCCATCCTCGGCGCGTTGCACGGCGAGAGCATCATTGTCGAGGCCGACCGCCAGACCCTCGACGCCGCCAACCGGCTCGACCTCACCGCCGCGGCCGACCGCTTCACCGCTACCGCCACCGACATCCTTCTCGCCGACCGGCGGGCCCGCGAGGCTGCCGAGCGCAGCCGCGACAGCCTCCTCGCCGATCTCCCCACCGCCAGCGTCGTCAATCTCTGACCACCGGACCGTTCATGCCCCTGACCACGACTGAAATCTTCGACCGCATCTATGCCGGCTTCATCGGCAAGGCCATCGGCGTCCGCCTGGGCGCGCCGGTCGAGCCGACCATCTGGAGCTACGAGCGCATCCGCAACACCTATGGCGAGGTCACCCAGTACCTGCGCGATTTCA
>JAEUMC010000606.1 GCA_016793415.1 Devosia sp.
GGCACGAGTTCGCCGCCCATGCGGTGATCCATAACGGCAAGCACGGCAACCTCGAGTGGCTGCCCGGCAAGGCCACGGCGCTCGACGCCGCCTCCTATCCCGCTGCGCTCTGGGCCGAACTGCCGCAGCTCTACCCGTTCATCGTCAACGACCCCGGCGAGGGCACGCAGGCCAAGCGCCGCACCGGTGCGGTGATCATCGATCACCTGGTGCCGCCACTCACCCGCGCTGAAACCTATGGCCCGCTCAAGGATCTCGAAGCGCTGCTCGATGAGTACTACGCCGCCTCGGGGATGGATCGCCGCCGTCTCGCCGGTCTCAGGAAACGCATCCTCGATTTCACCCGCGACGCGCGGCTGGATCGCGATATCGGCCTCGTGCCCGATGAGTTCGAGACACTAAAGCGCATCGACACTTTCCTCTGCGATCTCAAGGAGGCCCAGATCCGCGATGGCCTCCATGTGTTCGGGCAATCGCCCAGCGGCCGGCTGGAGCGCGACCTGATCGTCGCCCTCGCGCGCGTGCCGCGTGGCGAAGCGCCGGGGGAGGCGTCTCTCATCCGCGCCCTGGCCGATGATCTCAAGCTCGGCTTCGACCCGCTGACGGCGGATCTGGGTGCAGTTTGGACTGGTCCGGTGCCTGTTGCTCCCCCCCTCCCAACCTCCCCCGCAAGGGGGGAGGTGCCATCAGGTGGAGTCGGCGCGATCTTGCCAAAAACACCGGCCGGCACCTTCCCCCTTGCGGGGAGGGTTGGGGAGGGGGGCTCCCCTCGCACCGTTGGGGATGTGGTCGAATATCTCGAAAACCTCGCAGCCGACCTCGTCGACGGCCATTCTCCTGCCCCAGACTGGCATGCCACGTCGGCCGTCCTACAAACGATAGAACACGTTATCCGTCCTCGCCTCGCCGCTTCCGGCCCAAACGAGACCGCCTCGCTGCTGCTCGGCCTCGACGGCAAGTTCGTCCCGCCAGGCCCCTCCGGCGCGCCATCACGTGGGCGCCTCGACGTGCTGCCCACCGGGCGCAATTTCTACTCCGTCGACATTCGCGCCGTGCCCACCCCGACCGCCTGGGAGCTCGGCCGGAAATCGGCGGAGAACCTGCTGGTCCGGCATTTTCAGGATCATGGCACGCCATTGCGCTCCCTCGCCCTCTCGGTCTGGGGCACCGCCAATATGCGGACCGGTGGCGACGACATCGCCCAGGCCCTTGCCTTCATCGGCGCCAAGCCGGTTTGGGACCCATCCTCGCTTCGCATCTCCGGCTACGAGATCATCCCGCTGGCCAAGCTTGGTCGCCCGCGGGTCGACGTGACCCTGCGTATCTCCGGCTTCTTCCGCGACGCCTTTCCGGCCCAGATCGCGCTGTTCGACAAGGCGGTCCGCGCCATCGGCGCGCTCGATGAGCCCGAGGACCAGAACCCGATCGCGGCCCGCATGCGCACCGATGCCCTAGAGCTGATGAAAGCCGGCGCCGACGATCGCACCGCGGCGCTGGGCGCCGGCCATCGCGTCTTCGGCTCCAAGCCCGGCGCCTACGGCGCGGGCCTGCAGGGGCTGATGGATTCGGGCAACTGGGACACCAGGGCCGACCTCGCCGAGGCCTTCCTCAACTGGGGCCAGTATGCCTATGGCGCCAATGCCGACGGCACCCCGGAGCGCGATCGCTTCGCTGCCCGCCTCTCCGACATCGAGGCGGTGGTGCACAACCAGGACACTCGCGAGCACGACCTGCTCGACAGCGACGACTACTACCAGTTCGAGGGCGGTCTCGCCGCCACCGCCGAGACTCTCAGCGGTCGCGCTCCCGCCGCCTACCACAACGACCATTCGCGCCCGGAGCGGCCGCTCGCCCGCACCCTGGGCGAGGAGATTTCAAGGGTGGTCCGCTCGCGCGTCGTCAATCCGAAATGGATCGATGGGGTGAAACGCCACGGCTACAAGGGCGCTTTCGAGATCATCGCCACCGTCGACTACCTGTTCGCCTTTGCCGCGACGACCGGCGCCGTGCAGAGCCACCATTTCGACCTCGCCTTCGAGGCCTTTGTCGAAGACGATGCGACGCGGCTTTTCATTCAAGCCAATAACCGCTTCGGCTATGACGAGCTGATCGCCAAATTCAACGAAGCCCGCCGCCGCGGCTTCTGGACCCCGCGTTCCAACTCCGCTTTCGCGTATCTCGAGGACACTTGATGACCGACAAAGCCCCGAAGAAGACCGACCTGATGAGCGAGGCTGAGCGCGACGACTATCACGCCGAGAAGATGCGCAAGAAGAAGGAGGCGCGGAACAAGATCCTCGCCACCAAGACCGAGGAGCGCGGGCTGCTGATCGTCCATACCGGCAAGGGCAAGGGCAAATCCACAGCCGCCTTCGGTATGGTGTTCCGCGCCATCGGCCACGGCTTCAAGGTCGGCGTAGTGCAGTTCGTCAAGGGCGCCTGGTCGACCGGCGAGCGTGATGTGCTCGACAAGTTTCCCGAGCAGGTCACCATCAAGGCGATGGGCGAAGGCTTCACCTGGGACACCCAGGACCGCCAGCGCGATCTCGCCGCCGCCCGCGGCGCGTGGGAGATGGCCAAGGAGCTGATCGCCGACGAGAGCTACAAGCTGATCCTGCTCGACGAGCTCAACATCGTGCTGCGCTACGACTATCTGCCGCTCGACGAGGTGCTCGAAGTGCTCCGGAATAAGCCGCGCGACACCCATGTCATCGTCACCGGCCGCAATGCCAAGGACGAACTCATCGAATTGGCCGACCTCGTCACCGAAATGACCGAGATCAAGCACCCGTTCCGCTCAGGGGTAAAAGCGCAGGCGGGGATCGAGTTCTAGGGCGGGCCTACTCCAGCCAGCGCGTATCGAACTTCGGGCTGGCGTGGATGTGGATGCTCTTCATCGGGCCGAGCGTCTTGAACTTGTGCGGCGTGTTTGCGGGCACCACGAGGATCTGGCCCGGCCCGGCCTCGATTTCTTCGTCACCGACCGTGAACACCGCGCGCCCCTCCTCGACAATGAACGTCTCGGGATAGGGGTGAGTGTGCAGGCGCGGTCCGGCGCCGGGCTCGATGCTGTCATGCAGGATCACCGTGACGTTGGCCTCGCCCCCCTCCCATTCGCCGGACTGGCGGGTAGGGTGCATGGCCCAATCCTCGCGCTGGTACACTCGAGCCATCAGCACCCTCCTTTTAGGCTTCGCACCAGTTGCTCCACCACCGGCTCCATCGAGCCGAGCTCGACCGCCGAGTATTCCAACCGGAACGCCGCATAGGCGCCGTCGCACAACGCGATCATCCGCTGGTAGAGAATGCGCTTGCCCTGCGCGCCGGAAAAGCTGGCCCAGCTCGGCGTCACTGCTTCGTAGCTGATGTTCCAGCCATCGCTCTCGGCATAGCCCTTGGCCGCGACCACCGCACTTTCGAAACTGTCCTCGGTGACGTTGCCGCCCCATACCAGGAGCTTGCTGGCGCCGGCACGGAAGCTACGGCCGTCGCCATTGTCAGCCTCCTTGCCCCACTCGAACCCGGGCGGGACATCGACGGTGTAGCCGAAACGGGCATTGTCATACTGGCCCCAGTCGGTGGCGAGCGCCGGTGCGGCAAGGGCGATGAGCATCAGGCAAATCAAGGTGCGCATGGCGGTGAGGATCGCCCGCCATGCGCCAGCCTGCAACCTCAAACGCTGGAGCGTTGTCAGGCGCCCTTCATCATCACCGCGCCGGCGAGCACGAGGAACGCGACGATCAGGATCCAGAACGCATAGGTACTGACGAACGGTATCGACACGATCGCGCCGAGCAGCGCGATGATCGCGATGACGACGGCGACGATGAACATGGTCTGGCTAGGCGCATTGAGAGTCATGAAAGATCTCCTGGGTCATGCACACCCGGTGAGCTTAGGCGCGCCGCTGAATCGCGGCCATGCCGGGCCCGGCGCTATGCACAGCTTGTGCGGGTCTGCGCGTCGGCCCTCGGTTCGCGACTAAGTACTCGCCGGCAAAAGTCGATTTTCATTGTCTGGCTAACAATTCGGCGACAATGTTTGCCTAGCGTGGTGCCGCCTTGGGGGCCCTAGCAGTGACCACACCCGGATTGGAGCGGCTCGGCCGCGCCACAAAGCTGTTGCTGATGGGCTGCCTGGTGGCGGCATTGGCAGTGTTGTCGGCGGCGCCGACCCTGGCGCAATCGTCCGCCATTGCCCGTATCCAGGCCGCCGGCAAGCTCACTGTTGCGGTGTTCTTCGAGGATGTGGTGCCGTTCTTCTATGTCGGCCCCGACGGCAAGCTGATTGGTGTCGATCCCGCGATCGCCGAGGACATTGCCGAAAAGCTCGGAGTGACGCTCGAGTACAACCGCGCCGCCACCACCTTCGACGGCCTGATCGACGAGGTGGTCGAGGGTCGCGCCGACATGGCAATCAGCCTGTTGAGCGACACCCTGGAGCGCGCCGCCCGCGCCAGCTTTTCGCAAAGCTATGTCAGTGTGCGCCAGTTCCTGCTGATCAACCGCCTGCAACTGGGTCGGCTGGTCGCCGCCGATCCCGAACGGGCCAACGATGTTCCGGCGCTGCTCAACAACCCGCAATCGCGCATCGGCGTTATCGGCGGCACCTCCTATGTCGGCTTCGTCGCCGAGGATTTTCCCCAAGCGCAGAATGTCACTTTCGACGCCTGGCCCGAAATGCTGGCGGCGGTGAAATCCGGCGACCTGGTGGCGCTGATGTATGACGAGATCGAGATCGGCAACTGGCGCCTCGCCGATTCCGCCGGCGCCGTCGAGCTCCGCCCCTACCACCTCGCCGGCCACCCCGACACCATCGCCATCGCCATGCCGCCCGGCGATACCGACCTCAAGGCCTGGGTCGATCTCTATCTCACCAAAGCCAAGGGCAACGGCTTTCTCGATGGCGTGCTCAACACCTACCTCTATTCCAAGGACAGGGCGCTGATCGATGGCTGAGGCACTGAAAGGTGGTGTCGGAAGATTGTTGCTTCACCCGGTCGCGATCTTTGCCGGGCTTATCGCCGGCGGGGTGCTGGGCTGGCTCGACAAGGGGCAACTGCCGATCATCGGCACGCTCGGCGAGATCTATATCCGCCTGTTACAGATGTGCGTCATCCCGCTGCTGTTCACCGCCGTGGCCACCAGTCTCAGCCGGTTGTTCCTCGACGGCGCCGCCAATCGCTACTTCACCCGCCTGGTGCTGCTGATCATCGGCGGCCTGGCCATTGCCGGGGCGCTCGGCGTGGCGCTGGGCTATTGGGGGCAGCCGGGCGGCGAACTGCAGCTGGCCGCCCGCGAGGTCATCGGCAAGGTGATCTTCACTGCCGAGGCGGCCGGCACGGCTGTCGATCCGACCCGCGCCCAGGGCGTGTTCGCCGATCTGGTGGTCGGCATGTTCCCCGAAAACATCTTTGGGGCGCTCACCACCGGCAACAAGATTGCCATCCTGATGTTCGCCGTGCTGTTCGGCGTCGCGCTCGGCTCGATCGCCCGCGAGAAATCGGAGCGCGCCACGGCGCTGCTCGAGGCGTTCTACGATACCTTCATCAAGATCATCGAATGGCTGATGTACGTCCTGCCGTTCGGCCTGTTCTGCCTTGCCTACAGCCAGGTTTCGGCGGTGGGGCTCGACGTGCTGTTCGCCATGACCAAGCTGGTGGTGCTCATCTATGCCGGTGCCATCGTCCTGATCGCGCTCTATTCGGTGCTGATCTGGCTGCGGGTCGGCGGCAGCTACCTCGCCACGCTCGGGGCGCTGCGCGAAACCGTCGTGGTCGCCTTCGGCACCTCCAGCAGCTATGCCTCGATCCCGTCGGCTTTGCGTGGCCTCAAAGAGGGCCTGCGGCTCGACCGCCGTGTCGTCGACCTGGCGCTGCCGCTCGGAATTACCCTCAACCCCCCGGGCTCGACGTTCCACTTCGCACTGGCAACGCTGTTTCTCGCCAACCTCTATGGGCTGGCGCTCGATCCCGGGCAGATGGTGTTCGTGCTGTTCGGCGCCATGCTGGCCGGCGTCGCCGCCACCGGCGCGCCGGGCATCGCGGCCTTGTCGATGATCTCGATCATTCTCGTACCGCTCGGCCTGCCGGTCGAAGTGGCGATCATCCTGTTGGT
>JAEUMC010000626.1 GCA_016793415.1 Devosia sp.
CACCGCATCGTCGATGGCGAGATGGATCTTCGGCCGGTAGCCGAGCAGCTTTTCGGCCTCGCCGGCCACCCGCTCGGCATTGTCCTGCCGCACGTCGCACACCGCGACGAGGCGGACATTGCTCAGGCCCGAGCGCTGCAGCCGGGCAAAGCCCTGCACATGCCGGCTCCCCATGCCGCCGCATCCGACGAGGCAGACTGGTACTGTAGTCACGTTAAGCTCCAGCTAGATCGAGGCCTATTCCTTCAACGAGCCGCCGAGGCCGTTGATGAAATAGCGTTGGCAGAGAATGAAGAAGATGATGATCGGCAATGTCGAGAGCAGCACCGCCATCATGGCGATGTTCGGCGGTGTCTGCGAGAACGATTGGCCGAGCCCGGCCAGCGCCAGCGGCAGCACCCGCATGTCCTTTTCGGTCGTCGAGATCAGCGGCCAGGCATACATGTTCCAGGCGGTCAGCACCGTCACCGCGGTATAGGCGGCGATCGGCGGGCCGGACAGCGGCAGTACGATCCTGAGGAAAATCTGCCCCCAGTTGGCGCCGTCGATCTTGGCGGCGTCGAGGATCTCGTTGGGCATCGAGATGTAGAACTGCCGGAAAATGAACACGCCGAAACTGGTCTGCGCAATGATGGGGATGCACAGCCCCATGAAGGTGTCGATCCAGTTGAGGTTGCGCACCAGGATGAAGGTCGGGATCGTCGCCACCTGCCCCGGCACGAACAGCGTCATGATGAACAGCCCGAGGATCGCGCCGCGGCCAAAGAACTGCATCTTGGCGAGCGCAAAGCCGGTCATCACCACCAGCGTCAGCTGCGTGATGGTGATCACCGCGGTGAAGATCACCGAGTTCACGATGGCGGTCGAGTCGAGGAAGGTCAGCGCCGCGAAGACGTTCTCGAAATGCCATTCGGTCGGCCACCAGGTCGGTGGATAGGCCACCACCTCGCGGCTCGATTTGAACGAGTTGATGATCATCCAGTAGAACGGCGCCGCCATCAGCAGGCCGAAAAAGATCACCGTCGAGACGTGGATGCGGCGACGCCAGTGGTGCCCTGCACTCATACCGGATCTCCATTGCTCGGGCGCCGGCGCGGCGGATTGAAGATCAGCGCGAGGATGGTGACGATGACGAACAGCACCGTCGAGAGCGCCGAGGCATAGCCGAGCCGCAGCTGGGCAAAGGCGAGATCGTAGATGTAGACCGCGAGGATATCGGTCGAGTTGAGCGGCCCGCCCTTGGTCATCACGAAGGCGATGTCGAAGCTGTCGAAGATGATGCCGCGCAAGGTCAGCACCAGGATCAGCAGCGTCACCGGCATGACGTTGGGCCAGAGGATGTGGCGGAGCTTCGCCCAGGGGCCGGCGCCGTCGATCTCGGCGGCTTCGAGCAGTTGCGGGTTAATCTGCTGCAGCGCGGCGAGATAGAGGATGATCCCGAGCGGCAGCCGCAGCCAGACGATCACCAGCGACAGAGCGGGCATCGCCCAGGTGGTATCCTGCAACCAGTTCGGCCCGGATATGCCGAAGAAACTGAGCAGCTGTGCGATCGGGCCGACGCGCGGGTCGTACATGAAGCGCCACAGCACCGCCGAGGCCACCAGCGAGATGACGATCGGCAACAGGTACATCGTGCGGAACACGCTGTAGCCGGGGAAATTGGTGTTGATCAGTACCGCGAGGATGAACGACAGGAACACTGTCGGCACCACGCCGAGGATCAAGAGGTAGACGGTCTTCGACACCGAGTTGATGGCGCGCGCGTCGTTGAGCAAAGCCACATAGTTGTCGAAACCGACGAAGCGCGGCTCGTAGATCAGGTTCCAGTCGAACAGGCTGAGCGCCAGGCCCCAGACGATGGGGATGACCATGAACACGGTGAACAGGAACAGGTTGGGCCCGACGAACAGGGCGGCCCAGAACGGGGAATCGGTACGGCTCGATCGGCGGCGCATTGCGGGCCGCGCCGTCGCGGATATGCCGGCCTCGTCGGCGGTGTCGGTCTTGCTCAATGGGGTCGATCCCGTTGCAGAAAGGAGAACCGGCTGCGGGAGGGAGCAGCCGGTTCAGGAGAGGCCGCCGCTGAAGGAGAGCGGCGGCACACCTTGGTTCTGGTCAGCCGCCCGCCGCCATGACGCGGGCCATGGCCTCGTTGATCACCGCTTCGGCGGCCTTCAGCGCGTCGGCCACCGGGACGTTGTTGAGCACTACCGCCTCTTCGGCTTTGGCGAGCTCGGTATCGACCACCACCTGCACGTCGGCCGGGATCGAAGTCGGGTTCATCGCGCCATACTGGATGGACTCGGCAAAGACACGGTTGTCGTAGGGCGGGCCCGGCAGTTCGGTCCAGATCGGGCTGTTGTAGAGCGCCTCGACCGGCGGCACCGTGCCGTAGCCCGCGGCCAGGATCTTCATGCCGCCGTCTTCGGAATAGAACCAGTTGAGGTAGTCGTAGGCGAGTTCCTGGTTGTTCGCCATGCCCTGCGGGGTGATCGCCTGGGCAATCGAGCCCATGCCGGTCTTGCGCACGCCATTGATCTTGGGCTCGAGCGCCACATCCCAATCGTCGGTGGTGACACTGCGGATCAGCGGGGTCAGGGCGCGCACCGACTGCAGCATCGACACGGTGCCGGCGCCGAACGCCTGGTAGCCGCCACCGAGCTGGGTCTGCTGCGGCGAGGAGGCGATGATGCCGGCCTTCACCTGGTCCCAGTACATGGTGAACACCTTGATCGCAGCTTCGGTCTGCAGCTTGTACATGTTCTTGTCGTCGAGCAGCGTATCGCCGAAGGCTTCGATGCCCGGCACATAGGTCGCATGCCACGGCACCGAGGCGGCAAGGCCGTAACGGGTGGTGACGTTGCCGTTCTTCTGCGTCAGTT
>JAEUMC010000696.1 GCA_016793415.1 Devosia sp.
ATGTAGTTGGAGTTGTGCCGGTAGACCGAGGCACCGCCATCCGGGGTCCAGCGCAGCATGCGGTTGTTGGGAATATCGGACCAGAGCAACTGGTTGGCATCGCCGAACCACACGGGCCCTTCGGCCCAGCGGCAATCGGAATAGAGGGTTTCGAGCTTGGCGCTGCCCTGGATCAGGTGCCCGAACTCTTTCTCGTGATGCTGATAGACGCCGGCCATTTGATCCCCCGCTTGTTGGTTTGGCGGCATCCAATCGGAAGTTTTGCAGCCCGGCAAGGCTACTTGCGTTGATCACTGGCGAGGCGCAGAGCTTTCCGCCTCAAGGAGAATTCCGATGCCGATCACCAACGCGCTCACCGCCCACCTCAAGGACAAGTCGCTGCTCAACGCCGCGGCCTTCATCGGCGGACGATGGCTCGAGACGGCAGAGAACGGCACGACGTTCGAGGTGACCAACCCCTCGACCGGCGAGGTGCTGGCGGTGTTGCCCAACTGCGGCGTGGCCGAAGCCAAACTGGCGATCGCTGCAGCGGAGGCAGCGCAGGCGGGGTGGGCGAAAAGGACCGGCAAGGCGCGAGCGGCCGTGTTGCGCAAACTGCATGACCTGATGGTCGCCAATGCCGATGACCTCGCGGCGATCATGACCGCCGAGCAGGGCAAGCCCGTGCCCGAGGCGAAGGGCGAAGTGCTCTATGGCGCCGCCTATGTCGAATGGTTCGGCGAGGAGGCCAAGCGCGTCTATGGCGACACCATTCCCGGCCACCAGGAAGACAAGCGGATCATCGTGATCAAGCAGCCGGTGGGGGTGGTAGCGACGATCACGCCGTGGAACTTCCCCAACGCCATGCTGGCGCGGAAGGTGGCGCCGGCACTGGCAGCCGGCTGCGCCGTGGTGTCGAAGCCGGCAGCCGAGACACCGCTCTCGGCCATTGCCATCGGCGTCCTGGCGGAGCGCGCCGGGTTGCCGGCGGGGTTGTTCAACCTTCTGCCCTCGACCCATTCGTCGGACCTCGGCAAGGAGTTCTGCTCCAACGAAGTGGTGCGGAAGCTGAGCTTTACCGGTTCGACCGAGGTCGGCCGCATCCTGATGCGGCAGGGGGCCGACCAGATCAAGCGGCTGAGCCTCGAACTCGGCGGTAATGCGCCGTTCATCGTCTTCGACGACGCCGATCTCGACGCGGCGGTCGAGGGGGCGATGATCTCGAACTACCGCAATAACGGGCAGACCTGCGTCTGCGCCAACCGCATCTATGTGCAGGCCGGGGTGTATGACGCGTTCGCGGCCAAGCTGACGGCGGCGGTGGAGAAGCTGCGGGTGGGCGATGGGTTCGGGGAGGGCGTGACCACCGGGCCGCTGATCGACGAGAAGGCAGTGCAGAAGGTCGAGCGGCATCTGACCGACGCGCTGCGCAAGGGCGGCCGGTTGCTCACCGGCGGCAAGCGCCGCGAGGGGCTGTTCTTCGAGCCGACCATCGTTGCGGACGCCACGGCCGACATGGTGCTGGCGCGCGAGGAGACTTACGGGCCGCTGGCGCCGCTGTTCAGGTTCGAGACGGTGGAGGAGGTGATCCGGCTTGCCAATGCCACCGAGTTCGGGCTCGCGTCGTATTTCTATGCGCGGGACCTGAGCCGGGTATTCGAAGTGGCCGAGGCGCTCGATTACGGCATGGTC
>JAEUMC010000744.1 GCA_016793415.1 Devosia sp.
CATCATCGAAACCTACCTGCGCCAGCGCTTCCCGGCGCTGGCTCACCTGACGCCGGAGACCGAACTGCTGGCCGGCGGCGCCGTCGACTCGCTCGGCATGCTCGACCTGATGATGTTCCTCGGCGAGCGCTTCGGTATCGCGCTCGATGATGCCGACTTTACGCCCGACAACCTCGCCACCCCCGCCCGGCTCGTCGCCTTCGTCGAGCAGCGGAGTTCGAGATGAGCGCCGAGCCGCTGCTGCTGCATCACCTGCTCGAAACGAGCAGAGGCGGCGACAAGGCCGCCATCATCGATGGCGAGCGCAGCATCAGCTTTGACGGGCTGCGCCGGCGGGCCGCGGACTATGCAGCGGCCTATCGCCAGGCGGGGGTGGTGTTCGGCGATCGCGTGGCGATCCTCCTCCCCAAATGCCTCGAGGAGTGCTGCGCCATCTTCGCCAGCAGCCTTGCCGACGCCGTGTTCGTGCCGATCAATCCGCTGCTGAAGCCGATCCAGGTGGCGCACATCGTCACCGATGCGGAAGCGCGGATCGTCGTCACCAACCGCACTCTGGCGCCAGTGCTGGCCGAAGCTTTGGGCCCGGCATCGGCCATGACCATCCTGATGGTCGAGGACATCGCCGAAGCCGACCGCGCGCCGGTGCGCCCGCGGGCGATCGGCGAGGATCTCGCCGCCATCCTCTACACCTCGGGCTCCACCGGCAAACCCAAGGGAGTGATGCTGAGCCATCGCAACCTCGTGGCCGGCTGCCGGATCGTCCGCACCTATCTCGGCATCACGGCCGAGGATCGCATCCTCTCGGTGCTGCCGTTCAGTTTCGATTACGGGCTCAACCAGTTGCTGACCGCGGTGGAACAGCGGGCGACGCTGGTGCTGCTCACCTTCCGGTTGGGCGACGATATCGTCAGGGCCATCGAGCGCCACGCCATTACCGGGCTTGCCGGGGTGCCGACCGTCTGGGCCATCCTCACCCGCGGCGCGCCGCTGTTGCCGCGCACCCGGCTGACGACGTTGCGCTACATCACCAACTCGGGCGGCGCGGTGCCGACCGAGACGCTCAGCCGGCTGCGCCAGCTGCTGCCGGATACCCGCGTGTTCCTGATGTATGGCCTGACCGAGGCCTTTCGCTCGACCTTCCTGCCGCCCGAAGAGCTGGACCGCCGGCCCAATTCGATCGGCCGCGCCATTCCCGAGACGGAAGTCTTCCCTGTTACCGCCGACGGCCGCCGCGCCGCGCCGGGCGAGCCCGGCATCCTGGTGCATCGTGGCCCCACCGTGTCGCTTGGCTACTGGCGCCGGCCGGAGGATACGGCGCGGGTGCTGCGGCCGGACCCTCGCACCCCCGCCGAGCGTGGCGGCGCGGTGGTCTGCTACTCGGGCGATATGGTGGTGGAGGACGCGGATGGCTTTCTCACCTTTGTCGGGCGCGCCGACGCCATGATCAAATCGTCGGGCTACCGCATCAGTCCGACCGAGGTGGAGGAAGTGGTGATGGCGACCGGCGCCTTCCGGCAGGTGGCCGTCATCGGCCTGCCCGATGTGACGGCCGGGCAACGGGTCCACGCGGTGGCCGTGCCATCGACCGACCAGTGCAGCCCGCCCGCCGTGCTCGCCGCCATTGCCGACAAGCTGCCGGCCTATATGCTGCCGCGCGACATCGAGCTGGTGCCGATGCTGCCGACCACGCCCAACGGCAAGGTCGACTATCCGCACCTGCTGCGCGAGCGCTCGGCATGAGCGGCGCCGATCTCGCGGCGGCCTTGCTCGCCGAGCATTTCGCTGTGCAGCAGGGCGAGCTGATCATTGGCGGCGTCGCCGTGTCGGCGCTGGCCAACCGCTTCGGCACGCCGCTTTTCGCCTACGATGCCGAGGTGATGCGGCGCAGCTACCGCAAGCTCAGCCATGCGCTGCAGGGCTTTGCGGCGATCCACTATTCGGTGAAGGCCAATCCAGCGGTGCCGGTGATCGCGCTGTTTCTCGAGGCGGGAGCCGGCGTCGAGATTGCCTC
>JAEUMC010000802.1 GCA_016793415.1 Devosia sp.
GACCCTGGCCGAAATGGCCGACGTGTCGTTGCCTACCATTCAGCGCATGGAAGCTAGTGAAGGCACGGTGCGCGGCATCGTCGAAACCCTCACCAAGGTGATCGAAGCGCTCAACGCGGCCGGAGTCGAACTGATCGGCGAGAACGCCCGCAGCGATGGGGGCGGCCGCGGCGTACGCCTCCGACGACCGGCGCAGAAGACCGACTGAGTTTTCAGATGTCATTTGGGCGATCACGGCCCTAGCCACCGATGATTGCCGCGCTTGTTCGCGAAAGGCGAATGATCCGATGGCCGGTTCTGCCCCAACCTCCCCCACGCCTGCCCTTACCGATCTCTTCACTCCCAAGCTGGTCACCGTACTGCGCGAGGGCTATCGGCTGGATGACCTCAGGGCCGACGCCCTGGCCGGCCTCACGGTTGCCATCGTTGCGCTGCCGCTGTCGATGGCCATTGCCATCGCCTCGGGCACGACGCCCGAACGCGGGCTCTTCACTGCCGCCGTTGGCGGCTTCCTGATCTCGGCCCTGGGCGGTAGCCGCTTCCAGATCGGCGGACCGGCAGCGGCATTCACCGTGCTTGTCGCCTCCACCATCAGCCGCCACGGGCTCGACGGGCTGCTGCTTGCCACCATCATGGCTGGAGCCTTCCTGTTGTTGATGGGGGTGTTTCGCCTTGGCAGCTACATCAAGTTCATCCCCTATCCGGTGACGGTCGGCTTCATCTCCGGCATCGCGGTCATCCTGTTCGTCGGCCAGTTGCACGATCTGCTCGGCCTGACACTCCCGGCTGCCGACCCGGCAGACATCCTGCCCAAGCTCGCAGCGCTGGCCGCGGCCATCGGCACCCTCAACCCAACTGCCCTGGGGATCGCGGCTCTTTCGGTTGCCACGATTGTCGGCCTGCGGCGCTGGCGCCCGCACTGGCCGGGGATTCTCATTGCAGTGATCGCCACCTCGCTGATCGGCGCATTGTTGCATCTGCCGGTAGAGACAATCGGCACGCGCTTCGGCGGCATCCCGAGCACCCTGCCGATCCCGGCGCTGCCGCCTTTCTCGCTCGACAAGGTTCAGGCCGTTCTTCCTGACGCGGTAGCCTTCGCCCTGCTCGGCGCCATCGAATCCCTGCTCTCGGCCATGGTCGCGGATGGCATGACGGGCCGGCGGCATCGCTCCAACATGGAGCTGGTCGCTCAGGGCATCGCCAATATCGGCTCGGCACTGTTCGGCGGCATCTGCGCCACCGGCACGGTGGCTCGCACCGCCACCAATGTCCGCTCCGGCGCCCGCAGCCCGCTCGCCGGCATGTTCCATTCGGTGTTCATCGTGCTGTTCATGCTGGTGGCGGCCCCGCTTGCCAGCTTCATCCCGCTCGCCGCGCTCGCCGGCGTGCTGGTGGTGGTTGCCTGGAACATGGCGGAGAAGACCGCCTTCGCTACCCTGCTCCGCACCTCGCCGGGCGATGCCGTGGTGTTGCTGGCAACGTTCGGGCTTACTGTGTTCCGCGGCCTCACCGAGGGCATCGTCGTCGGCTTTGCGCTGGGAGCGCTGCTCTTCATCCACCGCATGGCCCAGCATGCCGGCGTCGAGGTGCATGTGCCGCCGGTCCCCGAAGACCAGGCGGACGCCAGCCGTCCGCCCTACGATCCCGCCATCGCCACCGACCCCGACGTCGCGGTCTACCGCATCACCGGAGCGTTCTTCTTCGGTGCGGCGGCAACCGTCGGCGCCGTGCTCGAGCGCATCGCCGACCAGCACCGCGCCTTCGTCATCGATTTCTCTGCGGTGCCGTTCATCGACTCGACCGCGGCCAACACCATGGATGGCATCGCCCGCAAGGCGGCCCGCCATCACGTCGTATTGCTGATCTCCGGCGCTACCCCCGCGGTCCGAAAGTCCCTCGCGGCCCATGGGGTCAGCGCGCCGACCGTGCTTTTCGAGCGCAGCATCTCGGCCGCCATCAGCGCCGCGCACGCGGAAATCGCGCGGCGCCACAGCACCGAGGTCAGCGCGCCGGCCTAGCCCGCTAGCTCAGGAACTCGGTCCGTGCCCGCTCGATCACCAGCGAGCGGATCGCGACGTTGCGGGGCTGGCTGAGCACAAACAGGATCGACTCCACCACATCCCTGTCGCTCAGCGCATCCTCGACGCCACGGGGATGATCCCAGTTCTCCTCGAGCGGCGAGGTGTCCTCGATGTGGCCAGGATAGACCGAGGTGACGCGTACGCTGGTGCCGATCATTTCCTCGGTCAGCGCCTGGACGAAGCCGTTCTGGGCATGCTTGGCCGCGACGAACGGGACCGACGAACCGCGCATGCGCGCATAAGGCAGCCCGCTCATCGAGACCACTGTGTGGATATCGGCCTCGGGCCGCTTCAGGAGCAGCGGCAGCAAGCGGCGGGTCAGCGCCATGGTGCCGGTCACGGTAGAGTCGACGACGGCGGCGATCTGCGCATCGGTCATCGCGGTGTAGGCGCCGCCCACCCATTGCGAGCCGGAATTGACGAGAATGTCGAGCTCGGGATGCACGGTGGCAATCTTGCTGGCTGCGCCAGTGACCGACAGCGGATCGGCGAGATCGCAGACGAAGGCGTCCGGGCGCTTGCCGGTTCGTTGCTCGATGGCGTCGGCAACCGCGCCGATGCCGGCGGCATTGCGGCCCAGCAGCAGCGGGATCATGCCGCGATCGGCCGCGACGATGGCCAGCGCGGCTCCGAGACCGCGCGCCGCGCCCGATATCGCAATGGTCTTGCCCTCAAGCCCCATTCATTCCTCCCTGCCCCAAGAAAAAGGCCGGGATCGCTCCCGGCCTTCGATAGCTCCCTGCATGGGATCTCAGCTTTTCTCTTCCGCCGGCTTGTCGACCGCAGCCTTGGTCTTCTTGGCCTTGGGCGCCGCGATGGCCTTGGGCCGGGCCGGGCGCGGCGGAACCGCGATCAGCTCGAGCTTGGCCTCGGTGCCGACGCCGACCACGGCCACGGTGACCGAGCCGCCGTTCTGCAATTCGCCGAACAGCACCTGATCGGCCAACGGCTTCTTGACGTGCTCCTGGATGACGCGACCCAGCGGGCGGGCACCCATGCGCTCGTCATAGCCGCGGACGGCCAGCCATTCGGCGGCTTCCGGGGTCAGCTCGATGGTCACGCCACGCTCGGCCAGCTGGCCTTCGAGCTGCAGCACGAACTTCTCGACCACGCGACGGACGACTGCCGGCGGCAGCGGACCGAACGAGATGATGGCGTCGAGGCGGTTGCGGAACTCCGGCGTGAACATCCGGTTCACCGCTTCCTCGTCGTCACCCTGCTCGCGCTTGCGGCCGAAGCCGATCGGCGACTTCTGCAGCTCCATGGCGCCGACATTGGACGTCATGATCAGGATCACGTTGCGGAAGTCGACCGACTTGCCGTTGTGATCGGTGAGCTTACCGTGATCCATCACCTGCAACAGGATGTTGAACAGGTCCGGGTGGGCCTTCTCGATTTCGTCGAGCAGCACCACGCAATGCGGATGCTGATCCACGCCATCGGTGAGCAGGCCCCCCTGGTCGAAGCCGACATAGCCCGGAGGCGCGCCGATCAGCCGCGAAACGGTGTGCCGCTCCATGTACTCCGACATGTCGAAGCGCAGCAGTTCGACACCCAGGGTATCGGCCAACTGCTTGGCCACCTCGGTCTTGCCGACACCGGTCGGACCGGTGAACAGGTAGGAGCCGATCGGCTTTTCCGGTTCGCGCAGGCCGGCACGGGCCAGCTTGATCGCCGACGAGAGGGCGGTGATCGCCTGATCCTGGCCGAACACCACGGTCTTGAGATTGCTCTCGAGGTTGGCCAGCAGCTCGGAGTCCGACTTCGACACCGACTTGGGCGGGATGCGGGCCATCGTGGCGATGGTCTGCTCGATGTCGGCGACATCGATGGTCTGCTTGCGGTTCTCCGGGGTCAGCAGCATCTGGCTGGCGCCCGTCTCGTCGATCACGTCGATCGCCTTGTCGGGCAGCTTGCGGTCATTGATGTAGCGCGCGCTGAGCTCGACGGCGGCCTTCAGCGCGTCGTCGGTGTACTTCAGCTTGTGGTAGTCCTCGAAATACGGCCGCAGCCCCTTCACGATCTCGATCGCATCGGGAATGGTCGGCTCGGCAACGTCGATCTTCTGGAAGCGACGGACCAGCGCCCGATCCTTCTCGAAGAACTGCCGGTATTCCTTGTAGGTGGTCGAACCGATGCAGCGGATGTTGCCCGAAGCCAGCGCCGGCTTCAGCAGGTTCGAGGCATCGAGCGCGCCGCCGGAGGTGGCGCCGGCGCCGATCACGGTGTGGATCTCGTCGATGAACAGGATCGCGTCCGGGTGCTTCTCGAGCTCCTTCATCACGGCCTTCAGCCGCTCTTCGAAGTCGCCGCGATAGCGGGTGCCGGCCAGCAGCGACCCCATGTCGAGCGCATAGATCACCGACTCGCGCAGCACCTCGGGCACGTCGCCTTCGATGATCTTGCGCGCCAGGCCCTCGGCAATGGCAGTCTTGCCCACGCCGGCGTCGCCGACATAGAGCGGGTTGTTCTTGGACCGCCGGCACAGGATCTGGATGGTCCGGCGCAGCTCGCTGTCGCGGCCGATCAGCGGATCGATCTTGCCGGCCCGGGCCTTCTCGTTGAGGTTGACGCAGAAATCGGCGAGAGCCGAACTCTGGCCATTGCCCGAGCGTTCGCCCTCTTCGCCCTGGCCGTTGCCGGCCGGGGTCTCGGCGCCGCGCACGCGACGCTCCTCGCTCGGCCCCGACTTGGTGATGCCGTGCGAGATGAAGTTGACCGCGTCGAGCCGCGTCATGTCCTGCTGTTCGAGGAAGTAGGCGGCGTGGCTTTCGCGCTCGGCGAAGATGGCGACGAGCACGTTGGCACCCGTAACCTCTTCCTTACCGGATGACTGCACATGGATGACGGCGCGCTGGATGACGCGCTGAAACGCCGCCGTCGGCCGCGCGTCCTGCCCGTTGGGCACCACGAGGCTGTCGAGTTCCTCGTTGATGAAATCCTCGAGGTCCGACTTCAGCGCTTCGATGTCGACATCGCAGCCGGTCAGCACCGCGATGGTATCGCGGTCGTCGGTCAGCGCCAGCAGCAGGTGCTCGAGCGTGGCGAACTCATGCGCGCGCTCGCGCGCCAGGTTCATCGCCTGATGGAGGGCCTTCTCAAGTCCGCGGGAAAAAGAGGGCATATGTCGGTTCCTATTGCTTTTCCATCACGCACTGCAGTGGGTGCTGGTTCTTGCGGGCCGCGTCCATGACCCTGGTGACCTTGGTTTCGGCCACCTCGAAGGGGTACACACCACATTCGCCGACGCCCTGGTTGTGGACGTGGAGCATGATGCGCATGGCCTCTTCGCGGGTCTTGTTGAACACATCCTGCAGCACCAGGACGACGAACTCCATCGGAGTGTAATCGTCGTTGAGCAGCAGCACCCGATAGAGGCTGGGCCGCTTACTCCTGGTCTTCGGCTTCGTGATGGTCGCCGTATCGTTCTTGCTTCCCCCGTCGCCGTTGCCGGCTTTGCGGTCATCGTCGGCCCCACGTGGCGGCATCCTCGATGCACCTGTTGTCGGGAGCGTCAGTTCGATGGCTGCACGCATGGCTCGGGTCTGGGAGAGATCGGTTCGAAGCAGCATGGTGAGGCCATTATGTAGGCAAAACTCCATGCCTGTTAAGTGGCCAACTACCTAAACTTTGGAGCAGGTGGCCCGTTCCGCAGTCGCTTAACCAAGTGCCCGAAATCCATCGTATTTTACGGAATGGTAAGACGGGCTCCCTAATGTGAGGGGTAACAGGGAACGTGGCTGATCGCATTTGGGGAGGATCTGCCGCAGCTTCTCGAGGCGTTGAGTACGGGTGGCGTTTTCGCCCGAGAGTAGTTGGAGTACCGGGTGCTTTCGCAGAAGCATTTTTCCCATTCGCGCGCGCTGTTTTCGCGCTTGCTCGCGGCCATCGCGCTGACCTTGGCGCTGCTGGTGCCGATGATCTCGGCAGCCGAGGCCGCCACCGTGCCACGCAAGTTCGCGGGCATCGTGGTCGACGCCAAATCCGGCAAGATCCTCTACGAAAGCTCGGCCAACGCCGCGCGCTACCCCGCCTCAGTCACCAAGGTGATGACCCTCTATGTCCTGTTCCAGGAACTGGAGGCCGGTAACATTACCTTGAACACCAAGTTCACGGTGTCGAAATACGCCGCCCAGGCGGTGCCGACCAAGCTCGGGCTGAAGGCCGGTTCGACCATCACGGTCGAGAATGCCATCAAGGCCATCGTCACCATCTCAGCCAACGACATCGCCCGGGTGATCGCCGAGAACATCTCCGGCTCCGAAAGCGCCTTCGCCAAGCGGATGACCGCGACCGCCAAGGCGCTGGGCATGTCGAACACCACCTACCGCAACGCCTCGGGCCTGCCTGACAAGGGCCAGGTCACCACCGTTGCCGACCAGGCCATTCTCGGTATCGCCGTCTACCAGCACTTCCCGAACTATTACGAGTACTTCCAGACCCGGAGCTTCTCGTACGGCAAGCGCACCTACGGGAACCACAACCGCCTGCTCGGCTCGAACGGCGTCGATGGCATCAAGACCGGCTACACCAATGCATCGGGCTTTAACCTGCTGACCGCGGCGCGCGCCGACGGCCATCACATCGTCGTCGCCGGTTTCGGCTTCGACTCGAGCGGTGCGCGCGACGCCAAGGTGCGCGAGCTGGTCAAGAAATACCTGCCCAAGAGCCGCAGCGGCGGCTATCTCGACGTCGCCATGATCCCGCAGCCGGGCCGCAAGGGCGCCACCGTCATGGTCGCTTCCACCGATCCGGTGCCGGTGATGCCGGCCCCCTACCCGTCCTTCCGCATCGGCGGCGGCACGGTCTCGGTCACTGCCAAGCTGCAGCCGACCGAAGCCACGCAGCAGGCCGACGAAGTCGTCGTGGCCTCGATCGACGATGCGGCGCCGCTGCCGGAAGCGCGTCCGGCTGACCTCGGCTTCGATGAAGCCGTGCAGGCCGCCAATACGCTCGCCAGCCGCCCCACCATCGCCAGCATCGCCCCGCGCGAAGAGCGGCCGCTCGACGTGATCGGCGCCTGGCTCAGCGATACCTTCTCGCTCGGTGCTGCCCCCGCCCCACTCGGCCAGACCGCGCCGTCCGCTCCGCTGCTGCCGCCGGTCGGCATCGGCGAAGAAGGCCAGCCGATCGACCTGATGACCTCGGGCGGCATCGGCGACACCGCGCCCGATATCATCGAAGACCAGCCGGCCCCGGCACCGCTCGCCGCCACTCAGGTGGCCGAGGTGCCGCAGGAAGTCAGCGGCGGCTGGATCGTCCAGATCGGCGCTGCGCCGACCGAGGGTGGCGCCGCCTCCCTGATCAGCGACGCTTCGTCCAAGGTCGGGAACCTTGGTGCAGCCCGCTCCTATGTCGAGCGGTTCGAGAAGAACGGGCAAGTGTTCTTCCGGGCCCGTTTCGGCGGTTTCAACGGTCGTGAGGATGCGACCGGCGTGTGCAACGAGCTGAAGAAAGCCAAGATGAGCTGCCTCGCGATGCAGTCCTAAGGATCGCGAAAAGCAGCCGCCTCAGGGAAGCGAATTTGTGGCCTGTGTTGGAGTAGCCCAAATGAGCGATACGTCTAGCCTCACCGAACTCGCCCGATTTGTCGGGCAGTCGGCTCTCGCGTCCGAAGATGCCGTTGTCCGCAGGCAGGCGGTCAACGCCATGGTGACGCGGTTCAACCCCGGCCTGAAACGCCGTGGCGTCGGCGATCTGCTCGGCGTGGTGATGGCGCTCAGCGCCCGCACCCGCCGCATGCTGATGCCGCATGTCGAGATCGAACTGGATGTGTTCGCGCCGGCCGGGGGCCGCGCCGTGACCGTCACCCTGCCCCGCCGATCCTGAGCCTACTCGCCGGCCATATGCTCGAACTTGGCCGGCTCGCCGGCACTGGCGGCCAGGGCCTTCTCCCCCTCGATGCGGGCCTTGGCCCGCTCGCTCACCGGCAGCTTCAGCGCCTCCACCAGGGCCCGGTATTCCTGCCGGGCACTGAGGTGGGACATCGAGGGCAAGCCGCCGAGCATTTCGGCGTCGAGCGGATCGAACACCGTCATCCCGGTTGGGAACAGCGAACGGAAGATGACGCGCTCGGCAATCCCTTCAGCCACCCGGCAGCCCAGCCGCACCGCGATCTTTTCGATGGCGCCCTGCACGATCTTGGTCGAGCGGGACGGCAGCATCGAGATGCGGTTGCGCACGATCACCCAGTCGATGGTGCGCCCGTCGATCGACAGGCGCTCGGTCCGGGCGCGCTGCACCAGGCGCGCATAGTGGCTCATCTCGCGCGGGTCGCCGGTCACCGGATCGACATGCGCCATGACGTCGAGATCGATGATCGAGTCGTTGAGCGGGGTGATCAGCGTATCGGCCAGCGAGTGCGCCAGCCGGGTCAGGTGGGTATCGAAACCCGGCGTATCGACGATGAGAAAATCGGCGTCGCCCTCTACCTCGATGATCGCCTGCCGGAACAGGTCGAACTCGACGCGCTGGTTCTCCTTGACCGAATCCGACTTCGACAACGGCAGGTGGAAATGGGTGGCGTGCGGCAGCTTCAGATCGTGCGCCTGAGCCCAGTTGCGGCGGTTGCGCACATAGTGGGTGAGGGTCTGCTGGCGGCTGTCGACATCGATCGAGGCGACGCGAAAGCCTTGATACATCAGGAAAACGGCAAGATGAAACGCCGTGGTCGACTTGCCGGAGCCGCCCTTCTCATTGCCGACGACAATGACGTGCGTGCCTGTCCTGCCCATCAGTCTCCCCTGTCGCTCCAGTAGCCCGAAGCGACGCGATTTCGGGATTCGGTATTTGTTCGCCCGGCGGAACTATTGATGAGACACCCACCCCGTTCAAGGGGGTGTTTCAGCATCCGATGATGACAGGCACGCAACGTCACCCTAAAGCCGCGCTTCCAGCGCCACCAGGTCAGCGAGGAACATTACCTGCCCGCGCCGGTTGCTCTCGTAGATGAAATCGCGCAGCGACGGGCTCTCGGCGGTGAAGCGCGAGATGTCGCCAAGGATGGCGACACGGAACCCATATTGCT
>JAEUMC010000809.1 GCA_016793415.1 Devosia sp.
CAAGCGGGGCGAGTTCGTCTCGTTCATCGGACCTTCGGGCTGCGGCAAGACGACATTCCTGCGCGTCATCGCCGATCTCGAGCAGCCGACCTCGGGGACCATCACGGTCAACGGCACCTCCCCGACCGAAGCGCGGGTCAACCGCTCCTACGGTTACGTGTTCCAGGCGCCGGCGCTGTTTCCGTGGCGCACCATCGAGAACAACGTGGCGCTGCCGCTCGAGATCATGGGCTATGCCGATGCCGACCGGAAAGCGCGGATCAAAAAGTCGTTGGAACTGGTGAACCTCGAGGGGTTCGAGAAGAAGTTCCCCTGGCAGCTCTCGGGCGGCATGCAGCAGCGCGCGTCGATTGCTCGTGCACTGGCGTTCGATGCCGACCTGTTGCTGATGGACGAGCCGTTCGGAGCACTCGACGAGATCGTCCGCGATCATCTCAACTCGGAGCTGCTGAAGCTCTGGGCGGCGACGCAGAAGACCATCGCCTTCGTTACCCACTCGATCCCCGAGGCGGTGTACCTCTCGACCAAGATCGTGGTGATGAGCCCGCGCCCGGGCCGGGTGACCGACGTGATCGACAGCACTTTGCCGCGCGGCGAGCGGCCGCTCGAAATCCGCGAAACGCCGGAATTCCTGCAGCTCGCGGCCCGTGTCCGCGACGGCCTGCGCGCCGGCCACTCCTACGAGGAATAGAGAAATGCTCAGAGGGGGATGGGCGAGGGGTTTGGTGCTGTGCGGGCTTGCCGTGGTGGGGAGCGCCATGGCGACGAACGCTGAGGCGGCCTGCGTGCTCAAAGGCAAGGGCGTCGTCTGCAAAGGCGGGCTGTCGGCGATGACGCAACTGGTCACCGACAAGAACTGGCAAAAGAAGTGGAACACCTCGCGGGAGTCGACGCCGGTGTTTCGCAGCACCAACAAGCTTGGGCCGGGCGAGAGCGCCACCTTGCTCAGCTTCTTTGCGGCGGACAAGAGCGGCATGCTCGAGCTCAGTTGCGAACTCACGATCAAACCCTCGACCGGCAAGGCTCAGCACTATCCGATGCAGGCATGCTTCGCCGGTGAGGTGACGGCCGGCGATGTCTACATGACCGGCGCCGCGCTGACGGTGAACAGCGACGGCGAGACCGGACGCACCGAGTTCACCATCGGGATCAGGAACGATCGGACGGGAGCCAAGCTGACGCTCAAGAACGGGGTGCAGTTCAGCCAATGAGCCGCGGTAACCTCATCCCCATCCTCGTCGTTCTCGGCGTCATCGTGCTGTTCTGGTACGCCATGGCCGTGGTGATGAACGCCCCCTGGCAGCAGACGCTGAATGCGCGGGCCAACCTGAGCGACGTGCCGTTCACCGAGTTCGTCGGCCAGACCTTCGCACAGGACAAGCCGGTGCTGCCGGCGCCGCACCAGGTGGTGGGCGCGATCTGGACCGGGCTGTTCGGGGCCGCCATCACGGCGCCGCGCTCGCTGGCCTTCCATGCCGGCATTACCCTGGGCGCCACCCTGCTGGGCTTTGCGCTCGGTACGCTGTTGGGGGTGCTGCTGGCGGTAATGATCGTCCACAACAATGCCTCCGACCGCTCGCTGATGCCGTGGATCATCGCCAGCCAGACGGTGCCGATCCTCGCCATTGCGCCAATGGTGGTGGTGGGGCTGGGGGCGGTGGGCGTCACCGGCATGGTGCCCAAGGCGCTGATCTCGATGTACCTGAGTTTCTTCCCGGTGGTGGTCGGCATGGTGAAGGGCCTACGGACGCCCGAGCCGATCCAGCTCGACCTGATGCGCACCTACAATGCCTCGCCGCTGCAGGTGTTCATGAAGCTGCGCTGGCCCGCCTCGATCCCGTTCCTGTTCGCCTCGATGAAGGTCGGTATCGCCATTTCGCTGATCGGCGCGGTGGTGGGCGAGCTCAGCAACAATGCCGGCGGCGGGCTCGGGGTGCGGCTGCTCACCGGCTCCTATAACGGCCAGACGATCCAGATCTGGGCTGCCCTGTTCATCGCCGCGGCGCTCGCGGCCATCCTGGTGATCCTCGTCGGCTGGGGCGAAAAGCTCGCCAACCGGCGGATGGGGGTGCGGGCATGAGCCGGCTGCAACGCATCATCGCGGTTGTGGCGCTGCTGTTCACCGTGCTGACCCTGGTGCTGCCGATCGGCAGCTTCGGCGGCGTGCCCGCTGCTGCCTCCACCAGCATCCCGACGGTGATCTTCCTCGTCGCGACCCTGGCAGCGATCGGTGCGTTCCGCTTGCGCTCACCGACGCTCGCGACCGGCATCCTCGCGGCTATTGGCTGTATCCTGCTGATCGTCTGGGTCGAGCCGATGGACAAGGCGCTTGCCGGCTTCTGGACGCTGCTGGTTCTCACCTGGCTATTGTGCTGGCTGTTCGCCGAACAGCTCTCGGCCGATATCCGGCGCGGCAAGGTCAATGACGGTTTGTTCGGCTGGCTGGTGCCGGTGGCGTTCGGCGTCGCCGTGCTGGTCGCCTGGGAGGCGATCACCCGCGGCGCCAACGTACCGCAGGTGCTGCTGCCGCCCCCGAGCATGATCTGGGCGAGGCTCACCGCATCGGTGCCGACGCTGGCGGCGGATTTCGTCCAGACCTTCAAGGCGGTGCTGGCGGGCTTCGCGCTCGGTTGCGGCTCGGGCTTCGTGGTCGCGATCCTCGTCGACCGCTCACCCTTCCTCAAGCGCGGCCTGCTGCCGATCGGCAACTTCGTTTCGGCGCTGCCGATCATCGGCATCGCGCCGATCATGGTGATGTGGTTCGGGTTCGACTGGCCGAGCAAGGCCGCCGTGGTCGTGGCGATGACGTTCTTCCCGATGCTGGTGAACACCGTCGCCGGGCTCAACGCTTCGTCGCTGATCGAACGCGACCTGATGCGCACCTATGCCGCGAACTATTGGGAGACGCTGTTCAAGCTGCGCCTTCCCGCCGCCGCGCCGTTCATCTTCAACGCCCTGAAGATCAACTCGACTCTGGCGCTGATCGGCGCAATCGTGGCGGAATTCTTCGGAACGCCCATCGTGGGAATGGGCTTCCGGATATCGACCGAGGTCGGCAAGCTCAATATCGACCTGGTCTGGGCAGAAATCGCCGTGGCGGCGGTTGCAGGGTCTGCCTTCTACGGGGTCATCGCGCTCATCGAGCGCGCGGTGACCTTCTGGCATCCGTCCATAAGAGGTGGACGGGCATAACGGCCGCCTGGCCGTGGTGGCCGGGCGTAACAGGGGTAAGGGAAACGACAATGAAGAAACTTCTTCTTGCACTGGCCGCGGGCGCGATGGCGCTCACCGCGACCACCGCAATGGCGCAGGACAAGCTGACGCTGCAGCTGAAGTGGGTGACCCAGGCGCAGTTCGCCGGCTATATCGTCGCCAAGGCCAAGGGATTCTACAGCGACGAGAAGCTTGACGTGACGATCCTGCCGGGCGGCCCGAACGTGGCGCCGGAGCAGGTGATCGCCGGCGGCGGCGCCGACATCATCGTCGACTGGATGGGCGGCGCGGCCGCTGCGCGCGACAAGGGCGTGCCGCTGGTCAACATCGCGCAGCCGTTCAAGCGCTCCGGCCTCGAGCTGATCTGCCCCAAGGAGAACAACATCAACACCGTCGCCGACTTCAAGGGCAAGACGCTGGGCGTCTGGTTCTTCGGCAACGAGTATCCGTTCTTCGCCTGGATGAACAAGGAAGGCCTGTCGACGGCCGAAGGCGGCGACGTGAAGGTGCTGCAGCAATCGTTCGACATCCAGCCGATGATCCAGAAGCAGGCCGACTGCATCTCGGTGATGACCTATAACGAGTACGGCCAGGCGCTCGACGCCGGCTACGGCCCGGACAACCTGACCATCTTCAACTACACCGAGATGGGCAACGACCTGCTGGAAGACGGCCTCTATGTCATGGAGCCGTCGCTGCAGGATGCGGCCAAGGTCGACGCCTATACCCGCTTCGTGAAGGCCTCGATGAAGGGCTGGCAGTATGCGCTCGACAATCCGGATGAAGCCGCGCAGATCGTGGTCGACTCCGACGATACCGGCGCGGCCGAGCTGAAGCACCAGCGCTACATGGTCGGCGAAGTTTCGAAGCTCGTCGACGCCACCGACCCGGCGCTCGACATGGCCGCCTACGACCGCACCATCAAGGCGCTGGTCGACCAGAAGATCATCAGCAAGGCCCCGGAAGGCGCCTACACCACGGCCATCACCGACGCGCTGAAGTAAGCGGCGGTTACAGCGAATGACGAAGGCGGGGAGTGATCCCCGCCTTTTGTTTTGACTGAGAGAGACGGCCCCCTCCCATCCTCCCCCATGAAGGGGGAGGTGCCCTGCCGGTGCGTTTGGCACGATCGAAGACAAGCCTCGACTCTTCACCTCCCCCTTTATGGGGGAGGCCGGGAGGGGGCCGTCTGCTTCAGTATGCACTCAGCTACCGATCACCCCGCCATCGTCCTTGCTGATCACCACCAGTGACGGGCGTGGGCCCTGGCCGTCGATGAAGTCGGGCCAGTTGGTGCCGGCGTCGGCGATCGAGGTAGAATCCTCGCCATCCTCGAGGCGCAGTTCGCCCGGGTGCTGGATGGAAAGGAACATGGTCTTGCCATCGGGGGTGAAGGCCGGCGAGCAGACTTCCGAGCCGACCGGCGGCGAGTAGAACAGTTTGGGCAGCGCCTTGCCGTCGCCTTCGGTATCGACCGCGTAGAGCGCATCGTTGAAGCCGGCATCGGGCGGGCCGTCGGTGGTGACCCAGAGGCGGCCGGCCGGATCGATCGACAGGTTGTCAGGGTCGGTAAACCAGCCATTTGCCGAAGTTTCGGGGTGGCAGAGGGCGTGCGAGGCCGGATCGGTGGGGTCGCCACAGAGGATGAAGGCGTCCCAGCTGTACTCGGTCGCGGCATGATCGGGGGCGTCGGGCGCCCCCGGTGGGGTGATCTCGAGGATGTGGCCGTCGGGGTTGGGGGCGCGGGTATTGGCGACGTTGACCTGCTCGCCCGCATCACCCTCACCGGCCGGCAGGCGATCTTCGTTCTCGGTCATGGCGATATAGACGCGGCCGGTTTTCGGATGCGGCACAAAGCCTTCGGGCGCATCCATCGGGGTGGCGCCGAGGAGGTCGGCGGCCATGCGGGTGCGCAGCACCACGTCGGCCTGGCTATGAAAGCCATTCTCGGGGGTCAGCGGCCCCTGCCCCTGCACCAGCGGCAGCCAGGTCAGCTTGCCGTCGGCGTCGAAGCGAGCGGTGTAGAGCGTGCCCTCGTCGAGCAGGTCCTTGTTGGCGGCGCGGTCGGTGGGGTTCCAGGGTTTTGCGGTGACGAACTTGTAGAGATACTCGAAGTCATCATCGTCGCCCATGTAGAGGACGACGCGGCCATCGGGCGCCACCGCCACCTGGGCGCCCTCGTGGGTGAAGCGGCCGAGCGCGGTGCGTTTCACCGGCTTGGCGGTGGGATCGAACGGATCGACCTCCACCACCCAGTCGAACTTCAGCCATTCGTTGGGTTCGTTCTCGAACTTCAGGCGAGGTTCGACGCGGCCGAGCGCATAGCCGTCGTTCTCCTCTTCGTCCCAGCCCTGGCGTTCGACCAGTTCCTGGTCGGCGAGCGTGGTGTAGTCGCCAGCAAAGATGTCCATGCCGCCTTCTTCGCCCGACAGCATGGTGCCCCAGGGGGTGATGCCGCCCGAGCAGTTGGAGATCGAGCCGAAGACGATGGTGCCGGTGGGGTCGATGCCGGTCTTCAGACGATCGTCGCCGGCCGCCGGCCCGCTGAGCCGCATCTCGGTGCCCATGTGGACGCGGCGGTTGTACTGGCCGTCGGTGACCACCTGCCACGCGTTGCCGGTCTTCTTGACCTCGACGACGGAGATGCCGGTCGAAGCGGCAACGGCGCGGATCTGCGCATCGGTCAGCTTGTCGCGATAATCCTCGTCGGTCAGGCCGGGGAACATCAGGTAGGGCGAGGCGTATTCATGGTTGACCACCAAGAGGCCATGGTCGTTCGAGGCGCTGCCCTGCGGCAGCGGCAGGAAGGCAGTGAAGTCGTTGTTGTAGCCGAACTGTTTTTCGGCCGCGGCGCCATCGAGGCTCGCCACGTCGAAGTCCGGGCTGTCGGCGAACAGCTTGTCGCCCCACTTGACGAGGATCTGGCGGGAGTACCCCTCGGGCCAGTGGTCGGTCTTGTCGGTGACGCGGCTGAGCTCGGGGAAGGTGAGGCTCGAGGGCGAGTTGGTGGCGGCGACAGCGCGGCTAAAGCCGAGGCCCGAAGCGGCGAGCGCGCTGCCGGCGAGCAGGCCCTTGAGCACGGTGCGGCGCGAATAGCCCTCGGCCATCAGGTCGGAATATTTGGTGGTGAACGACTGGCGGCGCGTCGGGCGCGCGCGGGATTTCAAACGATCGGTCATGGTGACGCTCCCTGGAATATGCGGGAGGCGTGCACTCGGCAGGCGACGCTGCCGTGACGGATCGGTGACGGTGGGGTGACGGGGCGCCACATCAAAGTGATGGTGCAACGCCCACCTTGGCAGCAGCCCTTGCGTCCCCTCGCCCCTCTGGGGAGAGGGTCAGGGTGAGGGGTAGCCAAGCACACCGGATGAGCAACACCGATGCGATGCCAAGCCAACCCCACAGTCGGCGCGCTTGGCGCCCCTCACCCCAGCCCTCTCCCCCCGCGGACGCTCTCGCGTCCGCTAGGAGGGGCGAGGGGGCGGTGTGGCGCCGCCTGTGAGAGAAGCCGACTACCCCGCTTCGCGCTCCTGCAGCGGGGCTTCGGGCATGGCGTCGGAGGCCAGCACCAGGCGGCGGACGGCATCGCGGGACATGGGGCGGGAGATCAGATAGCCCTGCGCCTCGGTATAGCCTGCAGCATGGACGCCGCGCAGTTGCTCGGCGGTCTCGATGCCTTCGGCGGTGGTCGCCATCATCAGGCGGGCGCCGATATCGGCGACGGCGGCAACGATGGTCTCGGCGCCTTCGGCGCTGTCGAGCGCCTTGATGAAGGTGCCATCGATCTTGATCTTGTCGAACGGGAAGGCCAGCAGGTAGCCGAGCGCCGAAAAGCCGGTGCCGAAATCGTCGAGCGCGATGCGGACGCCCAAGGCGCGCAGCTGGCGCAGCGTATCGAGGCTCTGCTCGGAGTTTTCGAGGAACACCGACTCGGTGATTTCGATCTCGACCCGTTCGTGCGCAATGCCGGCCGCGGCCAGCGCCTGCACCAGCGTGGTGACGAGGCTGCCGCGCACCAGCTGCACCGAGGAAACGTTGACGGCGATCTTCAGCTCACCCGGCCAGCGGGCGGCCTCGGCGAGGGCCTCGCGGATCACCCAGTCACCGATCGGTACGATCAGGCCAGTCTCCTCGGCCACCGGAATGAAGTCGCAGGGCGGCACCAGCCCGCGCTCGGGGTGCTGCCAGCGCAGCAGCGCCTCGAAACCGGAAAAGGCGTGGGTGCGCAGGTTCAGGATCGGCTGGAAGTGGAGCTCGAATTCGCCGAACTCCAGAGCCCGTCGCAGGTCCGCCTCGAGCCGGCGGCGATCGACCCCGATGCGGTTGAGTTCCGGCTCGAAACTGCGGATGGCGCCGCGGCTGTCGCGCTTGGCGGCATAGAGGGCGACGTCGGCATTGTGCAGCAGCTCGTCGGGCTCGTTGCCGTCGGCGCCGGCCACGGCGATGCCGATGCCGACAGCGATGGTGACCACCTGGCCATCGAGATCGTAGGGCGCGATGGTGGCGGCGCAGATCTCGGTCGCGAGGTCGAGCGCGCTTTCGGCGTCACCGCTGCGATGCAGCACGGCAAACTCGTCGCCGCCCATGCGAGCGGCGCTGTCCATCGGCCCTAGGCAGCCACCGAGCCGGCCGGCGAACTGCTTCAAGAGTGCATCGCCGGCGGCGTGGCCGAGCGTGTCGTTGATGGCCTTGAAGCCATCGAGATCGAGGCAGAGCACAGCAAAGCCGCTGGCCCTGCCGATGTCATGGAAGGCGTTGCCGACCCGCCGGTAGAACAGCGTGCGATTGGGGAGCCCGGTCAGCGCGTCGTGATAGGCGAGATGGGTGAGCTCGGCCTGCATGTTGTGCAGCTCGGTCACATCCTTGTGGGTCGAGATCCAGCCGCCATCCTCGATCGGCTGGTGGGTCATCGAGATCACCTGCCCGGAGTTGAGCCGGTGGATGCCGCCCAGGGTGCGCTGCTCGTGCACGGCGCTCAGCCGGTCGGCGACATAGCCCTCGACATCGTCGCCCACATGGGTGTTGCCGGCGACGCGCGCCTCGAGAATCTGGCGGAAGCTGGTGCCGCGTTTCCCCAGCGCCGGCGGCAGCCGGTAGATGTCGAGGAACTGCCGGTTGCACAGCACCAGCCGGCCATGCCGATCATAGAGCGAAATGCCATGCGCCAGGTTGTCGAGGATGGCCTGCAGGTGCAGTTCCTGGGCGCGCAGTTTGCTGCGCACCGAACTCAACGACCGGGTCAGTTTGAGCCTTGCCGCTTCAGCCGCGGCGGCGGCTGCCGGCTCGGACGAGGGCGCAGAGGTGTTTCCGGTCTTAGGCACGACGCGGGCGTTCCGGAAATCCTGAGGAATTGGAAGCTCAGAGCGTAGCGGCGCCGAGTAAATAGCAGGTTAGTTGCGCGGCTACATTCACGAC
>JAEUMC010000825.1 GCA_016793415.1 Devosia sp.
AATCACGGCTAACGGGTATGCCCATAGGGTCTAAGCCGGTGCGCTTGGCGCCCCTCACCCCAGCCCTCTCCCCAGAGGGGCGAGGGGGCGTTGTGGCACCGCCGGTGCAAAGTGCGTCCCCTCGCCCCTTTGGGGAGAGGGCCAGGGTGAGGGGCAGCCAAGCGCACCGACCTCTCGTAACCCTCCCCCCAGCAACCCCTTGACCCCGCGCGCGCCCGCGTGCATCGCTCCGCGACTTTGTTTTCGGAGCCCGACATGTCGTCCAATTTCGTTCTCACCCTCTCCTGTGCCGATCGGCCGGGGATCGTTGCCGCGGTGACCACGGAACTGGCGGGCCTCGGTTGCAACATCGCGGAATCCAACCAGTTCTGGGACAAGGAGACCGGCCAGTTCTTCATGCGGCTGGCCTTCACCACCCCCGATGGCGTCGATCGCGATGCGCTGGAACGCGGGCTGAAGCCGGCGGTCGAGCGCTTCGGCATGCGCACCACGCTGGTCGATGAGGCGAAAAAGAAGAAGATCCTGGTGATGGTTTCGAAGTTCGACCACACCCTCTTGCACCTGCTCTACCAGATCCGCGTCGGCTGGCTCGATGCCGAGGTGGTGGCGATCGTCTCCAACCATGAGGACAGCCGGAAGACCGCCGACTACGAGGGCATCCCCTTCCACCTGCTGCCGGTCGGCAAGGACAACAAGGCGGCCCAGGAAGAGCAGGTGATCGCCCTGTTCAAGGAGACCGGCGCCGACCTCGTGGTGCTGGCGCGCTACATGCAGATCCTCTCCGACAAGTTCGCGACCCGGCTCTACGGCCAGATCATCAACATCCACCACTCGTTCCTGCCCAGCTTCAAGGGCGCCAAGCCGTATCACCAGGCACATGAGCGCGGCGTCAAGATCATCGGCGCGACTGCGCATTACGTGACGCCCGAGCTCGACGAGGGCCCGATCATCGAGCAGGAAACGGCGCGGGTCACCCACGCCCTGAGCCCCGACGACCTGGTGGCCGCCGGACGCGACGTGGAGTCGCGGGTGCTGGCCCGAGCCGTAAAGCTTCACCTCGAGAACCGGGTGATGCTCAACGGCAGGAAGACAGTGGTGTTCGGGTAGACGCGCCAGCACCCCCTTTCAGAGCGGGAAGAGCCCCCGCCCTATCCCTCCCCCGCAAGGGGGGAGGAGACCAAAGCGCCGACGCCCGTGTAGGCGTCTCCCTCCCCCTTTGCGGGGAGGGGACAGGGGTGGGGGTGCGTTTCCCGCACCGGCTTTTCGGCTGGGGACGCCTTAAGCCAGCGCCGCCTTGTTCGCCTCGAGGAAGGCCTTCAGCCCCTGCGGCTTCTCACCCCACAGCGTCTCCACCGCATTGGTGGTGAGCGCCACGCGGCCGAGCCGGGTATTGGCGTCAAACGGCACGATGAAGCCATGCACCACCGGCTCGGGCACCCCGGCCGCAACCGCTCCGGCGGCCAGTTGCTCGTCGGTGACATCGACCACTTCGATCGGCTTGCCGGTGACTTCCGAGGCGACGGCGGCGATCTCGCGCGCGCTGAGCGCCACCGGGCCGGTAACCGTCAGCGTGCGGCTCGCGTCACCGGCCAGCAGCGCCCCGGCGGCGGCGCGGGCGGTATCTTCACGCGACACATGCGCCAGCGTACCGGCACCGGCCGAGCTGTACCACTTGCCGGACTTGAGCGCCGAGGGCAGCGAGCCCAGGAGGTTCTCGCTATACCAGTTCATGCGCAGGATCGTGTAGCCGATGCCGGAGGCCTTGATCGCCTCTTCGGTGCC
>JAEUMC010000826.1 GCA_016793415.1 Devosia sp.
CCCCTGTCCCCTCCCCCCTAGCGGACGCAATAGCGTCCGCGGAATGGGGAGGGAGACCCTTCCACTAATGTCGAGGTTATCGTCTCCCTCCCCCTGTTTGAGGGGGAGGGGACAGGGGTGGGGGTCAGCCCGCACCGGCCAAGCCGCTCCGTCACTGCGCCAACGTCAACCTTGCCACCGGCACGCGGTAGGGCGAGCAACTGACGTAATCGACGTCCAGCCGCGAGAAGAACCACAGCGAGGCCGGGTCGCCGGCGTGTTCGCCACAGATGCCGATCTTCAAATTGGGGTTGGCCCGCTTGCCGCGCTCGATGGCTATGGCGATCATCTCGCCGACGCCCTTCTGGTCGAGGGTCACGAACGGGTCGAGGTCGTAGAGGCCCTTGCGCTGGTAGGCCGAGAGGAAGGCCGGCGCATCGTCGCGGCTGATGCCGTAGGTGGTCTGGGTCAGATCGTTGGTGCCGAACGAGAAGAAGTCGACGTGCTCGGCGATGTCCCCGGCCCTGAGCGCAGCGCGCGGCAGCTCGATCATGGTGCCGAAGGCGAAGCGCTCCCGTGCTGCCGGCGGCAGGCCGGCCTGCTCGACGATGGCGTAGGTCTGGCGCTTGATCTCCACCACTTCAGACACGGTGGAGACGAATGGCACCATCACCTCCAGCGTCACCGGCTCGGACTGCCGGGCTGATGCGGCCCGCACCCCGGCGCACAGCGCCTCGATCTGCATCTTCAAAATCTCGGGATAGGTGATGGCCAGCCGCACGCCACGATGGCCAAGCATCGGGTTGATCTCGGCAATGCGGTCGAGCCGCAGCTTCAGCGCCCGCACCTCGAGGCCGAGCCCTTCGGCGGTTTCTTCGATGTCCTCGTCGGTACGCGGCAGGAACTCGTGCAGCGGCGGATCGAACAGCCGCACCGTCACCGGCCGGCCCTTCATCGCCATGAAGATCGCCGAATAGTCCTCGGTCTGGAAGTCGACGAGCCCGGTCAGCGCCTTGGCGCGGTCGTCGGCATCCTCGGAGAGGATCAGCCGGCGCAGCGCCACGAGGCGCTCGCGCGAGAAGAACATGTGCTCGGAGCGGGCGAGCCCAATTCCCTCGGCGCCGAAGCTCAGCGCCGTGTTCACCGCCTCGACGGTTTCGGCATTGGCCCGCACCGCCACCCGGCGCGACGCGTCGGACCAGCCGAGGAGCTTGCCCATGGCGCCGCCGATATGCGGCTGGGCCAGCGGCAGCGCGCCGAGATAGACCGAGCCATCGGTGCCATCGATGGTGATGCGATCGCCCTGGCGGAACTCTCTCGAGCCGATCCGGCAAGTGAGTTCGGCGAGGTTGACGCTCAGCGTCCGCACGCCGGCGACGCAGGGCTTGCCGGTGATGCGCGCCACCACGCCGGCATGGCTGGTCATGCCGCCGCGTGCCGTGAGGATGCCGGTTGCCGCCTTCATCCCCTCGATATCGGTGGGGCCGGTTTCAGTGACGACGAGGATGCAGTGACGGCCACGCGCCTTGAGCCGCGCCGCATCTTCGGAATTGAAGACGATGATGCCGCTGGCGGCACCCGGCGAAACCCCGAGGCCATTGGCGAGCACGGTGGCGCTTTCGGGCGAGCGCAGGCGGGGATGCAGCATCTGCTGCAGCCGGGCCGGATCGATGTGGGTGACCGCCTCGCGCTGGGTCCAGCGGCCGCGCGCCACGCGGTCGACCGCTGCTTCCAGTTCGGCCGCCGCCGACGCCGGCGCGGCGCGGGCGGAGAGCAGCCGGATGGTCTCCCCCTCGACCGAAACGAGACAGCTCAGATGCTGGCCGGCAGCCGCGTCGAGCAGGTCGACGAAGGCGGTGGCGGAAGCCGGAAGCGGGCCGAACGGCGTGCCGTTCACCGGTGCCGGACCCAGGGCGCCATTCTGCGGGTCGCGGGTGAGGAACTGGCGCACGTCGCCATCGGCCATCGCCTGGATGATGACGATCTGGCGCTCCGGCCGCGGATCGAAGCTGGCATAGGAGGCAAAGGCATCGGAGATGGCTCGCGCCAGCGGGCGGGCTGGATCGACCGACTCGACTTCGTTTGCCGGCGGGCTCAGTCCCGGCCGGGCCGGCATCAGCCCGGCGCTGTGCGCAGCGCTCGAGGTGCGCACCACCAGCGCCGGCGGACGACCATTGCGGCCGACCAGCCGGAACAGCGTCGCCACCCAATGGACGCGCAGCCGATCGTCATGCGCCTTGCGCTCTTCCTGCAAGGCGTTCCAGGCGGCGCGGCTGATGACAATGGTGGGGGCGACGGGCAAACCGGCATTGGCGGCGCGGCTCAGCCACAAGGCCTTGCCCACCAGCAGCCCATCCTGGATAGCGGAAAGGTTCGCCTTGCCCGTGGCGGGCGCGATCGCGAACATTTCCATTGCGAGGGTCACCGGGACACCTTCCGACCAACTTTAGCGAAACATATTGCCGTTCAGGCCGTTGCGCCGCAACTGCACACTTCGGACCCCATCGGGGGTCGCGTGCCGGACGCATCGGTCGCGGCGTTCGCAGCTTGACTTGCCCGGCCATTGAACGCATCTGCTCTCCTATGCAAACAAGGCCGCACTTGGACATTACGCTGTGTGCGCCGCGCGGATTCTGCGCCGGCGTCGATCGCGCCATCCAGATCGTCGAACTGGCCCTGGAGCGCTACGGCGCGCCGGTCTATGTGCGCCACGCGATCGTGCACAACAAATACGTGGTCGACGGGCTGAAGCAGAAAGGCGCGGTGTTCGTCGAGGAGCTCGATGAGATCCCGGACACCGGTGCGCCGGTGGTGTTTTCGGCGCATGGTGTACCGAAATCCGTTCCCGCAGGCGCCAAGGCGCGCAACATGTTCTTCCTCGATGCCACCTGCCCGCTGGTCTCCAAGGTGCATATCGAGGCCAACCGGCATCACAACGAGGGCCGCGAGATCGTGCTGATCGGGCATGCCGGCCATATCGAGGTGATCGGCACCATGGGCCAATTGGTCGATGGCGCCATTACGTTGATCCAGACGGTCGAGGAAGCCGAGGCCTTTGTGCCGCGCGACCCCGAGAAGCTTGCCTACGTGACGCAGACGACGCTCAGCGTCGACGACACCTCGGCGATCGTCGATGTGCTGCGCCGCCGCTTCCCCTCGATCGCGCTGCCGCACAAGGAAGATATCTGCTACGCCACCACCAACCGCCAGGAGGCGGTGAAGCGGGTGGCGCCGAACGTCGATGCGATGATCGTGGTCGGCGCGCCGGAATCGTCCAACTCGGTGCGGCTGGTGGAAGTGGCGCAGCGCGTCGGTTGCGCCAATGCCTCGCTGGTCGAACGCGCTGACAAGATCGACTGGAGCCGCTTCGAAGGAATCAGGACGCTCGGCATCACCGCCGGCGCATCGGCGCCCGAGACGCTGGTCGACGAGGTGATCGAAGCCTTCGCACAGCGCTTCGATATCGCGGTCAGCGCCAGCGGTGAACAGCGCGAGAGCATCGTCTTCAACCTGCCCCGCGAACTCAGGGCGCAACCCGCAGCATGACCGACCTGACGCTTCTCGAAACCGACCGGCTGGTGCTCTCCGGCTGGCGCGCAGACCAGATCGGGGATCTCTACCGGTTGCACGGCGACCCCATGGTGGCGCGCTTTCTCACGGGGCACGGTCGGCCTTGGACGGTCGAGGAGATGGACGCGGCGCTGGCGCATTGGATCGCCCTGTTCGATCGCCAGAAGATGGGCAAACTCCGGGTCACGCGGAAGGCGGACGGGGTGCTGGTGGGCCGCTGCGGCTTCGGCATCCACGGACCCGAAGAGATTCCGGAGATCGGCTACTCGCTCTATCCGGAATTCTGGGGCAACGGTTACGTCTGGGAAGCGGCAAGCGGGCTCAGGGATTGGTACTGGCGCGAAACCGACCGCGACCATTTCCTCGGCATTGCCGACGCCCGCAACGAAGCTTCGCTCAAGGTGCTGCGCAAGCTCGGCGGCGTCTACACGCACACCGGCGACAGCTACGGTCATCCGGATGTCGAGTTCTATCGCTACGATCGCCCGGCGGCGGCGTGAGCAGCCTGCTCGAAACGGAACGGCTGCGGCTCGAGCACTGGACGGCCGATGCCGTCGAGGAACTGCTGTCGCTCCACGGCAATGCCGATGTGCAACGCTATCTCGATGCCAGGGGCGAAACCTGGAGCCGGGAGAAAGCGGCACGGCGGCTCGGCGAGTGGCAGACCGAGTGGCGTGAGCTCGGCCTGGGCAAGCATCGGCTGGTGCGCCGGTCGGACGGGGCTTTCGTCGGCCGCGCCGGTTTCTCGCAATTCGGCGATACGCCGGAGATCGGCTACTCGCTGGCACGCAACTGGTGGGGCCAGGGTTATGCCACCGAGATCGCGCAAGCCCTTAGCGATTGGTTCTTCGCGACGCGGCACGGGGACCGGTTTGTCGGGTTCACGCATACCGGCAACCTGGCGTCGATCGCCGTGATGCGGAAGATCGGCATGGAACCCACTCATGTCGCGGAGATTGCGGGCATGCCGCACCAGTTTCTGATCCAGCGGAGGCCATCGTGAACTCGGTCATCATCCACACTGACGGCGCCTGTTCGGGCAACCCTGGCCCTGGCGGCTGGGGCGCCGTGCTGCAGTATGGCGACACGGTCAAGGAACTGAAGGGCGGCGCGCCGCTCACCACCAACAACCAGATGGAACTGACCGCTGCCATCGAAGCGCTGACGGCGCTGAAGCGCCCGTGCGAGATCGAGCTCCACACCGACAGCAACTACGTCAAGGACGGGCTGACCAAGTGGATCCATGGCTGGAAGAAGAACGGCTGGCGCACCGCCGACAAGAAGCCGGTCAAGAACGTCGAACTGTGGCAGGCGCTCGACGCCGCCACCCAGCGCCACAAGATCAACTGGCACTGGGTGAAGGGCCATAACGGCGACGAGATGAACGAGCGCGCCGACCAGCTCGCCAATGAGGGGATGGAGCCATTCAAGGGCAGGCGGAGAAAGCCCGAAGGCCTGGTGCCACCGGTCTAGGCACCGATCCGACGGCGGTGGTAGGATTGCGACCATGCGCCCACTGGTCCTTGCCGCCGCTCTCGCTCTCATCGCCGGCCCTGCCCTGGCGCAGTTTCCGCCGCCCGGCGTCTATGCCTGTGTCAGCGAAAACGGCGCCAACCTGGGTGAGCTGACGCTGTTCGTCGCCGGCGACTATTCGTTCAAGAATGTCGATGGCAACAGCGCCAGCGGGCAAGTCGCTTCGGCAGGAACCGACGTCAACCCGCTCTCCGGCCCGCTCAAGGACATGCAGCTCACCGGCATGTTCGCCACCGATGATAGTGGCAAGACCACGTTCCGCTTCACCGGTGCCGATGGGCTCGAAGTGATTTGCCGCTAAGCAGACGTCATACAGACTATTTCGCGCCCGAAGCTTCCGCGACTCCCGCGCTTTCGCTAGCCTCGGCCTCACCTTCATATCCGTCACGAACACTTGGGAGCTTTTCGTGGGCGTCGACATGTTTGTTCATTCGGTCCGGCTTGTGCTCAGCGACTGGCGCAACGCCCTCAAGATCACCGGCCTGCTCTACCTGATCTACGCGGTGCCGACACTGCTGCTCGGCCTGCTGTTTCCAACGCCGACCCAGCCCGAGCAGGCGACTGCCGCGGTCCTCTCGGCCGCGCCGGCTGGTCTTCTGACCCTCATTCTCGCGCTTGTCGCGTTCGTCTGGATCGCGGTTGCCTGGCACCGCTACATCCTGCTCGACGAAATGCCCGCCGGCCAGTTTCCCGCGTTCAATGGCCAGCGGATGATATCGTATGGGCTCTACTCGATCGGCATTGGTGTTCTTGGCTTCCTGGTCTCACTGGTGCTGGCGGCGATCGTTGGGCTGGTCACCGTGCCGCTGCTTGGCGTCATCGGCGGCGTGATCACCAGTATCGTTGCAATCGCCGCGGCGCTGATCATCTTCTATCGCCTCGCGCCGCTGCTGCCGGCCGTTGCGATCGGCAAGCAGTTGACCCTCGGTCAGGCCTGGGAAGCTACCAACGGCGCCAACGTGCCGATCATCATCCTCGCCGTGCTCTCGGCGATTGCGGCCGTGGTAATCGACATCCCGGCATTCGTCCTGGCGATGGCCGGCCCGATCGGCGGCTTCCTCGCGCTGCTTTGGACGCTCGCCACCGGCTGGGTGAAGATGCTGGTCGGGGTCAGCATCCTGACGACTCTCTATGGCCACTATGTCGAGCGCCGCTCGATCCCGGCCGCCAGCGCCGGCGCCTGAATTCGACAAAGCCACCGAAAGCAAAGGGGCCGTTCACCGGCCCCTTTGTCTTACTCCGCCCCGCCGCCCGCCGTCTGCAGCCAGGCGGCGCCGCATTGCTTGGCCAGCTCGCGTATCCTCAGGATGTAGCTCTGGCGCTCCTGCACCGAGATCACGCCGCGCGCGTCGAGCAGGTTGAAGTTGTGGCTGGCCTTGACGACCTGCTCGTAGGCCGGGACCGCCATGGTCTGACGATTGCCATCAGCACCCTTTTTCAGGATGGCACGGCACTCGTCCTCGGCATCCTTGAAATGCCGGAACAGCATCTCGGTATCGGCGGCCTCGAAATTGTACTTCGAGAACTCCTGCTCGTTCTGCAGGAAGATGTCGCCATAGGTGACCTTCTCGTCGCCTTCACGGCCGTTGAAGTTGAGATCGTAGACGTTCTCGACGCCCTGCACATACATGGCGAGGCGCTCGAGCCCGTAGGTGATCTCACCGGGCACCGGCTTGGTCTCGAAGCCGGCGACCTGCTGGAAATAGGTGAACTGGCTGACTTCCATGCCGTCGCACCAGCATTCCCAGCCCAGGCCCCAGGCACCCAGCGTCGGGCTCTCCCAGTCGTCCTCGACGAAGCGGATGTCGTGCAGGCTGGAATCGAGGCCGATCTCGCGGAGCGACTGCAGGTAGAGTTCCTGGATGTTGTCGGGCGACGGCTTCAGGATCACCTGGAACTGATAATAATGCTGCAGCCGGTTGGGGTTCTCGCCGTAGCGGCCGTCCTTGGGGCGCCGCGACGGCTGCACATAGGCGGCCTTCCACGGCTTCGGTCCCAGCGCCCTGAGGGTCGTCGCGGTGTGAAACGTGCCGGCGCCCATCTGCATGTCGTAAGGCTGCAGGATCACGCAACCCTGCTCCGCCCAGAAGCGCTGCAGCGTCAGGATCAGACCCTGGAATGAGTTCCGGGGGTCCATGTGGGCGGGCAAAGCGTCGGGCATCGGCAATATTCCGGGGTGCGAATGGCGGGCGGAACCTAGTTGGACCGACGCAATGGGTCAATTCCGCAGTTCATTCCGAATGATGCCGAGCGGCCACCGGGTAGCGCTCGGGATGGCGGGCCAGTTCCACCGCCTCCCAGACCGCCACCAGCACCACGATGCCCGTGGTCAGCGTGGAGAGCAGTAGCGGCGACAGGCCGGCGGCGAACGGGTAGAGAGCGACAACCGCGAGCAAACCACCGAAGCGCGGCATTGACCAGTGCCCGAACACGGCGAGCTTGAACAGGGCCGCGCCAAAGAGGAACAGCGCCGGGCCGCCGAGGAGCACCAGAACGCTCGCCTGCTCCAGGTGCCCCATCGGATGCGCCAGCACGATCTCGTCGCCGACCGCCGAAACGACAATACCGGCAACCAAGAGGATCGGCACATAGGTGTAGGCCTGCCGCGCCACGCGGCCCGGATCCGATGAGGTGGAGATCGCGGCGCTCGCGGCTTCTGCATGCTGGCCGAAGAATATCCACCACATGGCGATCGACTGCAGCAGCGACACGGTCATCGCCAGCACCACATCCGAGGTCCAGGCGAGCTCAGTGAAGCCGACCCCGGTGACAAGGATTGACTCGCCCAACGCAATCATGACGAACAGCCCGCTGCGCTCGGCCATGTGGCCGCCATCGACGTCCCAGTCGCGGGTATCGGTGCGCCCCAGGCCCGGCACCCAGAAGCCGAGTGCCGGCGACACGCTGTCGAGCGCCACGGCGATCAGCCAGCAGACGAGCCGCGCTTCGCCGCCAGCGAGGCCGCCGACCACCCACAATGCAGCAGAGGCGGCGTACCAGGTGATGATGCGGACGAAGTTGCGATAGAGCGTCGGCCGGCCACGCACCGCCCAGAGCATGAAGGCAGTGCGCCCCAGCTGGAACACGGCAAAGGCGATGGCAAAGGCCAGGCCACGATCGCCGAACGCCTCGGGGAGCGAACTCGACATCACTAGCCCGATGCCCATCAGCACGAACAGCATCAGCCGGACCAGCGGCTTCTCGGGGTCGAGCCAGTTGGTGATCCAGGCAGTGTCGATCCAGGCCCACCAGATCGCCAGCAGCAACAGCGCCGCCTCGAGCGCGCCAAGCCAGGTCAGGTGTTCGACCAGCGCATGCGAGATCTGGGTAACGGCGATGACGAAGACCAGATCAAAGAAAAGTTCTACCGACGTCACCTGGGCATGATGCTCAGAGTGGCGACTCCGCAGCAATGTGCCGACCATGCTCGCGACTCCCTCTCGGCAAAGAGGCTAGCGGCCGGCTGCGAGCTTGTCGTCGCCTATCTAGCGCCCGTCATCCTCAGGCGGCCGGAACTTGCCGTCCTTGTCGCGCTTCAAGGTGATGACGTCGGGCCGCTGGCGCTCGCGCAGGTCGCGCTCATGGCGCTCCTTGTCGAGTTGCTTGAACTGGCCGGTCCAATCCCGCCAGATCTTCCTCACGCCCCACAGGATCAGGAGGATGATCGCGCCGAAGATCAGGATGCGAAGCAGCGTGCCGGTCATCGCCTAGAGACCCAGCCGCGCCCAGACCGAACGGTCCTCGATGCTGGCGGCGATATCGCCGGTCAGCGCCGCGAGGCCGACACGCGGCAGGGTGAGCAGCCCACGCTTGGGCGCGATCGGCAGCAGCTCGACCTTGTCGCCGAAGCGGGTGCGCAGCACCTCGTGCAGGTCGCCGAGGCTATCCACCAGGCCAAGCTCGAGGCCTTTGACACCACTCCAGAACTCACCGGTGAACAGCTGGTCGTCCGAGGCCTTCAGCCGCTCGCCGCGGCGCATTTTCACCCAATCGATGAAGACCTGGTGGATCTCGCTTTCCATCTGCTTGATCCGCTCCACGTCCTCCGGCTTTTCCGGCAGGAAAGGATCGAGGGTCGATTTGTTGCGGCCGGCGGTATGTACGCGGCGATCCACGCCGACCTTCTTCAGCGTCTCGACGAAGCCGAAGCTGGCAAAGATCACACCGATCGAGCCGACGATCGAAGAAGGGTCGGCGATGATCTCGTCACCCGCCGTGGCGATGAAGTAGCCGCCTGAGGCCGCTGCGTCCTCGACGAATACCAGTACCGGCTTGCCGTTCTCGTCGGCCAGATCCCTGATCCGCTTGGAGATCAATCGAGACTGCACGGCAGAGCCACCGGGCGAATTGATGACGAGGGCGACGGCAGGAGCGGATTTCACTGCGAAGGCGCGCTTCAGCAGCGGCGCCACGGCCTCGATGTTCAGCCGGCCGGGGCGCTGGTCGGCGGCGATCACGCCATGCAGCCGCACCACCGGAACGACCGGACCGGTCTGCCCCATCCTGCGTTTGATCCACGACCGCAAACCCATGTGACGCCTCGTTTTTGACCGGGCACATGTATGTGCCCAGCGGCGGGATTACCAGATGAGGCGGGCGGCGCCGCGGAAGATGGCGTCGAACTCCAGATGGAAACCGCGCCCCACGGCTTGATGCATGGCCCGGGCGGCGAGCAGCGCGAACGGGGCGCGCGAGCCCTTGATGCCGCGGACCAGCACCCGGCTTGCCGCCTCGCCGTCGCGCGGCAGCAGAGGCAGCACGGTAACAGCGCCGAACCGCCGGGTGAATGCTGCCAGCAGCAGCGGCAATGCTTCAGCGACGTGGATGAAGATCACCTCGCCGCCGGGAGCCGCATGCGTTGCCGCGGTCTTGACCCAACGATCGAGCGCCTCGTCCTGCATGTGGCGCGCCCCGGCGCGGGCGCTTGAGGGGGCGGAGCCGCGGCCCGGATCGAAGAAGGGCGGATTGGCGATCACCGTGGCGAAATGGTCGGTGGCGAGGCCGGCCGCCGCCCTGAGGCGTCCCGGCGCCGTGAGGTCCAGGGTCAGTACCTTTGCGCGTCCCGACATCTGGTTGCCCGCGAGGTTCAGCACGGCGATGGCTGCCATTGCCGGATCGGCTTCGACGAGCGTGGCGGCGAGCTGCGGCAAATCGGCGAGCGCCACCAGCGAAGCCGTGCCGACCCCTGCCCCCAGATCGAGCAGGCTATGCGTATTGTCGCGTACCGCAGCCCCCAGCAACACCGAGTCCAGCCCGGCGCGGAAGCCCTTTTCGGGCTGCGACACGGTGAGGCGGCCACCCAAAAAGGCATCGCGCGTCAGCGTTTGTTGTTTTACAAGATCAGTGGCTTCGTCTAGGGACATCGCACCATCGCGACAGTTCGCAGGCGCCCGACTATAGGGTGCCGGATGCGTAGCTCAAACCGGGGATTTCATGGCTCTATCGGCGGCAGCGGCAAACGAGGCGATGACCAGCGCCGGCGCGCTCGACCGGCTGCTCGACGCCACCCGGCCGGGGATGGATCGCGTCAACGCGATGATCCTCGCCAAGGCCAGCTCGCATGTGGAACTGGTGCCGGAAGTGGCGCGCTACCTGATCGACGCGGGCGGCAAGCGGCTCAGGCCGATGCTGACCATCGCCGCGGCCATGCTGTTCGGCAAGTCGAACGGCAGCGAGGTCAATTTCGCTGCCGCTGTCGAGTTCATGCACAACGCGACTTTGCTGCATGACGACGTGGTCGACGAAAGCGACATGCGCCGGGGCCGCGCCGCCGCCCGCATGAAGTGGGGCAACCAGGCCAGCGTCCTGGTCGGCGATTTCCTGCTCGGGCAGGCCTTCATGATGATGGTCGATACCGGCAATATCGCTGCGCTCAAGGTGATCTCGCAGGCAGCAACGATCATCGCCGAGGGCGAGGTGCTGCAGCTCGCCAAGACGCGCGATCTCAGCGCCACCGCCGCCGACTACGACGAAGTGATCGGCGCCAAGACCGCCAAGCTGTTCGAGGCGGCGACCGAAGTGGGCGCCATGGCCGGTGGCGCCGATGCCGCCGGCTGCGAGGCACTCCGCCGCTACGGTCGCGAGCTCGGCTTCGCCTTCCAGCTGGTCGATGATGTGCTCGACTACCGCGGCGAGGCCGGCACGCTCGGCAAGAATACCGGCGACGACCTGCGTGAGGGCAAGATGACCCTGCCGGTGATCCTTGCGCTGCAGCAGGCGACGCCGGCTGAGCGCGAGACCGTGGCGAGAACACTCGGAACCGCCGACGCCGGAGGGGCTGAGCTCAAGCAGGTGGTGGCGATCTTTGATCGCTACGACACGCTGGGCCGCACCATCGAACAGGCGTTCACTCATGCTCACCGCGCCCGTGAGGCGCTGAAATCGCTGCCGCCGAGCGAGATGAAGGCGCTGCTCGGCGATATCGCCGATTTCACTGTCGCCCGGGCCTACTGAAGGCTGGTTCGTTCAGCTGATCACCGGCGCTGCCGCCACCCAGAACTGCGGATACTTGGCGCGCATGTCGTGCGCGGCCTGATGCGCTTGGGCTGCCGAGCCGAACAGGCCGAACACGGTGCCGCCAGAGCCTGACATGCGGGCCAGCGCGCAACCATCGAGCACCCGCAGTTCGCGCAGCAGCTCGCCGATCGCCGGCACCAGGGCGATGGCGGCGGGTTCGAGATCGTTGCGGGTCTCGGCCAGCCACAGCCCGAGTTGCGCCGGCCGGGTCAGCGGCTGCGGCAGTGCCGGCATCGGTGGATTGGTGCGCTGCTCGAGCCGGCGGAACACATCGGCGGTCACCACCGGCACCAGCGGGTTGACCAGTACCAGGTGGGTGGGCGGAAAGCCGCGTAGCGGGTGGATGATCTCGCCGACGCCGCGCACTTCCGAGGGCTGCGACAGCAGGCAGACCGGCACGTCGGCGCCCAGCGTCAGCGCCAGCGCATTGAGCTCGCTGAGTTCGAGATCGCCGCCCGCCATGCCGGTGAGCAGGCGGAGCATGGCGGCGGCGTCAGCCGAGCCGCCGCCTATCCCGGCCGCCACCGGCAGGTTCTTGGTCAGGGCGATGTCGAGGCCATCGGGCAGGCGATCCGGCCAGCGGGCGCGGAACGCCTTGACGGCGCGCATCACCAGGTTGGAATCCCCGCCGCCCGCTGCCGCCGCGAACGGACCGGTGACGCGCAGCCGGTCGGTCTTGGCCGGATGTGCCGTCACCTCGTCGGCGACATCGACAAACACCACCAGGCTTTCAAGCTCATGGTAGCCATCGGCGCGCCGGCCGGTGACGTGCAAAGCCAGGTTGACCTTGGCGGGTGCCGCCTCGGAGAGTGAGCCCTGCAGCATGCTACTGGGCGGGCGTGGCCTGACCTTCCGCCACCGGGCCAGCATCGGGGGCCGGCGAGACGGCATCGAGACCGTCGGCGAGTTTCTTGGCCACCCGTTCCTTGACCGCGCCTTCCTTGTCGACGGCCGCGGCAATGTTCCACTGGAAGCGGGCTTCGAGCTTGCGGCCGGCGCGCCAGTAGGCGTCACCAAGATGGTCGTTGATCTCCGGGTCGGTCGAGCGCAGCTGCACCGCGGTTTCGAGCTGCTTGACCGCATCATCGAAGCGGCCGAGGCGGTAGAAGGCCCAGCCCAGACTGTCGATGATGTAGCCGTCGTTCGGCGACGCCGCTACGGCCTTCTCGATCATGTCGAGCGCCGGCATCAGGTTCACGCCCTGATCGACCCAGCTGTAGCCCAGATAGTTCAGCACCTGCGGCTGGTCCGGGTTCAGCTCCAGCGCGCGCTTGAAATCGACCTCGGCCTTGTCCCACTGCTTGGCGCGCTCGTAGGCGATGCCGCGCACGTAGTAAAAGCGCCAGTCGCCCGGTGCATCGCCGCCGGCGACGCCGAGCGCCTTGGTGTAAGTGTCGGCTGCCTCGGCATCTTTCTGCGCCGCGCGCTGCATGTCGCCGAGCACCGAAAGCGCCTCGAGGTCATTGGGGTTGGAAGCGACGATATTGCCGAGCCGGCGCAACGCTTCATCGCGGTTGCCCGTGGCGCTCAGGTTCTCGGCGACGCGCACCACTGCCATCGGCTTCATCGGCGAATCCGCGGGCAGCTTGTCGTAG
>JAEUMC010000866.1 GCA_016793415.1 Devosia sp.
GACCACCGGCGAGACGATCCTCCGCAACGTGCAGCCGCTGTTCGCCGAACTCGAGGTCGGCGGCATCGCCATCGCACATAACGGCAACTTCACCAACGGCCTGACGCTCAGGAAGCAACTGATCTCGCAGGGCGCCATCTGCCAGTCCACCTCGGATACCGAGGTGGTGCTGCACCTGATCGCCCGCTCCAAGAAGGTCGCCTCGTCCGATCGCTTCATCGATGCGCTGATGCATCTCGAGGGCGCTTTCGCGCTGGTGGCGATGACCCGCACCAAGCTGATCGGTGCGCGCGACGCCAACGGCATCCGCCCGCTGGTGCTGGGCGACCTCGACGGCAAGCCGATCTTTGCGTCGGAAACCTGCGCCCTCGACATCATCGGCGCCAAGTTCGTGCGCGACGTCGAGAATGGCGAGGTGGTGATCTGCGAGACGCAGCCCGATGGCACGATCACCATCGACTCGGTGAAGCCGTTCGCGCCCCGCCCCGAGCGCATCTGCCTGTTCGAGTATGTCTATTTCGCGCGCCCGGATTCGGTGGTCGCCGGGCGCCCGGTCTATTCGGCACGCAAGCGCATGGGCATCAACCTCGCCAAGGAAGCGCCGGTGGAAGCCGATGTGGTGGTGCCGGTGCCCGATGGCGGCACCCCGGCGGCAATCGGCTATGCGCAGGCGAGCGGCATCCCGTTCGAGCTCGGCATCATCCGCAACCACTATGTGGGCCGCACCTTCATCGAGCCGACCCAGTCGATCCGTGCCTTCGGCGTGAAGCTGAAGCACTCGGCCAACCGGGCCGAGATCGAGGGCAAACGCGTGGTGCTGATCGACGATTCGATCGTGCGCGGCACCACCTCGGTGAAGATCGTGCAGATGATCCGTGATGCGGGCGCGCGCGAAGTGCATATCCGCGTCGCCTCGCCGATGATCTTCCACTCCGATTATTACGGCATCGACACGCCCGACCCGGAAAACCTGCTGGCCAACCAGCACCCCGACCTCGAGTCGATGTGCCGGTTCATCGGTGCGGATTCCCTCGCGTTCCTCTCGATCGATGGGCTCTACGACGCCGTCGGCGGGGTGAAGCGCAACCCGCTGAGCCCGCAGTTCACCGACCACCATTTCACCGGCGACTACCCGACCAAGCTCACCGACCTCAACGGCCGCAGCAAAAACGATCCCAAGACGCTGTCGCTGATGAAGGAAGCGAGCTGAGAAGTTCTGGCGTAATCCGGAATCCGGCGCGCGCTGCCCCCCACCCCTGTCCCCTCCCCGCAAGGGGACGACAAGATGTCGCCCCGGGGGGAGGGAGACCAAAACACTAGTATCGCGGTTCCAGCGTCTCCCTCCCCTTTGCGGGGAGGGATCAAGGGTGGGGGTCTACAGCCACCGGCCCATCGGCCACGGCTGTGACACCTTCGCCCTTCCCCATTCTCGTCTCCCCCGCTAGAACCCGCGCCGAACCTCACGGAAACCTCACGCATGACAACCTCTCTCGCCGGCAAGATCGTCCTCGTTACCGGCGCCTCGCGCGGCATCGGCTACCAGGCAGCGCTCGAGGCGGGACGGCGCGGGGCGCATGTGATTGCGGTGGCGCGCACTATCGGCGGGCTCGAGGAACTCGATGACGAGATCCAGCAGGCCGGCGGCAGCGCCACACTGGTGCCGATGGACCTCAGCGATTTCGACGGCATCGACCGGCTTGGGCACGCGATCTTCGAGCGCTGGGGGCACCTCGATGGGTTCGTCGCCAACGCGGCGATGCTGAGTGAGTTGCGGCCGCTGGCGCATGTCGAGCCCAAGGAGTTCGACAAGCTGATGGCGCTCAACGTGACGGCGAACTACCGGCTGATCCGTTCGCTGGACCTGCTGCTCCGCCAGTCTGTGGCCGGCCGCGTGGTGTTCCTGTCCTCATCGTCGGCGCACTCGGCGCGCGCCAACTGGGGGCCCTATGCCGCGAGCAAGGCGGCAGTAGAGGCGCTGGCCAAGAGTTACGCCGCGGAAGTCGGCGGCATCACCCCGGTGCGCGTCAATGCGTTCTATCCGGGTGCGGTGCGCACCGCGATGCGCGCCAAGGCGATGCCTGGCGAGAACCCCGATACCCTGCCCCGCCCCGCGGCACTGACGCCCAAGCTGATCGACATGATCGCGCCCGAGTTCACCGAGAACCGCATGCTGTTCGACTGGGAAAAGTCGGAGCTACGGCCGCTTTAGTCAGGACGCTGCCGCCTAAACCAGGTCACCCCCGCGAAAGCGGGATCTGCGATTGGCCGCAAACACCGCAAACGGAGGTTCCCGCTTTCGCGGGATGACTCCGTGGGTAACGATCACCCATGGAGCGCATTGGACGCCAGCTAGTTCAGCCGCGTCACCAGGATCTTGTCGATGCGCCGGCCATCGAGGTCCAGCACCTCGAAGCGCCAGTGGCCACGCTCGAAGGTTTCGCCCACCGCCGGCAGGTGGTTGAGCTCGGCCAGCACAAAACCGGCAACGGTTTCGAACTTGGCGTCTTTCGGGACGGGCACGCCAAGATGCGCCTGAAACTCGTCGACCTGCATCCAGCCCGAGACGAGATAGGAGCCGTCCTCGCGGGTGACATACGCCTTCTCGTCGCCCTCTTCTTCCTGGAAGGCGCCGGTGATCGCCTCGAGGATGTCGCCTGGGGTGACGATGCCTTCGAAATGACCGTACTCGTCGAACACCAGCGCCATATGCACCAGCGAACCGCGAATGGCCTTCAGCACGTCGAGGGCGCTGGAACGATCCATCACCACCGGCGCCTGCTTGACCAGTGTGCGCATGTCGAGCGGCTCGCGGGCGAGGACATTTTCGACCAGGTCCTTGCGGACGATCACGCCGATGATCGAATCCACCGCACCATCCTGCACCGGCAGCACCGAGTGACGGGTGGCGCGGAGCTTTTCGATCATCTCTTCCTGGCTCTCGCTCAGGTCGAGCAGTTCGACATCGAGACGCGGGGTCATCAGGCCGCGCGCCGAGCGGTCGGCGAGGCGCATGACGCCGGAGATCATGTGGCGCTCCTCGGTCTCGAGCACGCCAGCATGTTCGGCCTCGGCGATGAGGGTCTTCACCTCTTCATCGGTTACCCGCTCCTCCGCTTCGCCGCTCTGGCCGAGGAGGCGCAGCACCAGCTTGCCGGAGACGTCGAGCAGCCAGACCAGCGGCGCGGCGATCGAGGCGATGAACGCCATCAGCGGCGCGACCCGCGCCGCTACACCCTCGGAATCGCGCAGCGCGATCTGCTTGGGCACCAGCTCGCCGACGATCAGCGAGAGGTAGGTGATGATGATGACCACGATGCCGACGCCGAGCGGCGCGGCCACCGTGGGGTTGATGCCGGCGCCCATCAGGGCATCGCCCAGGCGCTCACCCAGCGTGGCGCCGGAGAAGGCGCCCGAGAGCACACCGACAAGGGTGATGCCGATCTGCACCGAGGAGAGGAACTTGCCGGGGTCTTCCTGCAGTTTCAGCGCCACAGTGGCGCCGCGCTTGCCTTCGGCGGCGAGGACTTTGAGGCGCGCCGGGCGGGACGAGACCACCGCCAGTTCGCTCATTGCAAGGAGGCCGTTGACCAGCGTCAGGACGGCGACAATCAGAATTTCGAGGAACAATGTCGTTTCAAGGTTGCGGCCCCGCACTCAGCATCGGGTCGCTTGGGAGGCGCGGAGTATAGCGAGGATCGTCCGGGGCGCAATGTGGGGTGACAAACTGAAACGGACGTCCCCCTCCCGGCCTCCCCCATGAAGGGGGAGGCGAATAGTCGAGGCTGTGGCCGATGGTGCAAAGCACCCGGTGCGGCACCTCCCCCTTCATGGAGGATGGGAGGGGGCCGTCTCTATCGGCCGCCCGCTACTTGTCGCTCTTGTCGAACGGGTTCTTGCCGCCGCGGACCCACAACCGGATCGGCGTGCCGGGCATGTCGAAGGCGTCGCGCAGGCCGTTGACCAGGTAGCGCTGGTAGGCGTGTGGCAATGCCTCGGGACGACTGGCAAACAGGATGAAGCTCGGCGGCCGGATCTTGGCCTGCGTCATATAGCGCAGCTTGAGCCGCCGACCCGAAACTGCTGGCGGCGGATGGCTCTCGGTCATGCCGCTCAGCCAGCGGTTGAGCCGCGCCGTCGAAACGTGGCTGTTCCATTTGCGCTCGATGGCAAAGATCGCCTGCATCAGCTTGTCGATGTTCCGACCCTGCAGGCCCGAGATGGTGACCAGCGGAATGCCCTTGAGCTGCGGCAGGAAGCGCTCGCACTGCTCGCGCAGTTCGGCGAGTTTGGCGTTCTTGTCCTCGACGGTGTCCCACTTGTTGACGGCGATGACCATCGCCCTGCCCTCGCGCTCAACCAGGTCGGCGAGCGTCAAGTCCTGCTTCTCGAACGGGATCTGCGCGTCGAGCAGCAGCACCACGACTTCGGCATACTGGATCGAGCGCAGGGAATCGCTCACCGCCAGCTTTTCGAGCTTTTGCTCGATGCGGGCCTTGCGGCGCATGCCGGCGGTATCGACGAGGTTGATGGTGCGGCCGTCATATTCCCAGGGCACCAGGATGGAATCGCGGGTGATGCCCGCTTCCGGCCCGGTCAGCAGGCGATCCTCACCGACCATGCGGTTGATCAGCGTGGATTTGCCGGCATTGGGACGGCCGATGATCGCGACGTTGAGGTGGCGCTTGGGGTCCCAGCGCTTGGTCGGCCCATCTTCGGTGGAGCCGTCATCCTCAGGCAGATCGACATCGACCTCGGGCATCTGGTCGAGCGAGGGGGCCTCCGCTTCGGCCTTCTCGGCGGCTTCGTCCACCGCCTTGGAAACAATGGCGTGGAGGTCGGCGAGGCCTAGGCCGTGCTCGGCCGAGAGCGCCACCGGTTCGCCGAAGCCGAGGTTGTAGGCTTCGAGCAACCCGGGGTCGGCAGCCTTGCCTTCGGCCTTGTTGCCGATCAGGTGCACGTCCTTGCCGGCGCGTCGCAGCACCTGAGCGAAGCGCTCGTCCAGCGGGGTCACCCCGGCTTTGGCATCGATCATGAACAGGATGACGTCGGCATCGCGGATGGCGATTTCGGTCTGCTGGCGCATCCGGTCTTCGAGCGACCCGTCGGTCTTGTCCTCGTAGCCGGCGGTGTCGAGCACCTTGAAGCGCAGGTCGCCGATGCGGCCCTCGGCTTCCCGGCGATCGCGGGTGACGCCCGGCGTGTCGTCGACGAGCGCGATCTTCCTGCCGACGAGCCGGTTGAACAGCGTCGACTTGCCGACATTGGGACGGCCGACAATGGCGACGGTAACGGTCAAGCGAGACCCCAGTATCTAGAGCCGCTCGCGAAGGTCAGTTCGCGGGCGCGGCAGGTGCTTCGGTAGCCGCGGGAGCTTCGGCGGCAGGAGGCACCGCCTCCATCATCGGAGTCGCCTCCATCGCCGGCGCTGCCTCTGGAGCCGGTGCAGAGTCGAGCGCCGGCGCGTCGCCAACCGACGTGGCGGCAGGCGCGGCTGTCGCAGGATCGACAACCACCGGTGTTTCGGTCGCTGCGGCCTCGGCCACCGGCGGGGCGACGCCCTCGGCCACCAGTTGTGCCAGATAGACGGTCAGGCGCTGGCGCTGCTGCTGGCTCGCCTGGGCATCGTTGGCCGCATCTTCAAAGCTCTGCCGTGCTCCGGCGAGGTCGCCGGCCTTGTACTTGGTGAGACCGATGGCTTCGCGGGCGGCGTTGCGCATCGGACTGGCGGCGCCGACGAGGCCGCCGACGCGCTGCTCCACCTGGGCGACATCACCGCCGTCGACCAGGAGGTTCGCGGCCAGCACCAAGGCCAGCTCGCGCAGATACTTGTTCGATTGGCCGGCCGCGAGGGCGTCGTAGGCGGCCACTGCCTCGGCGGTCTTGCCCTGCCCGGCCAGCAATGCCGCCTCGCGGAAGCGAGCCAGAACCGGGTAGCCGCCATGATTGGCCGCGATCACCCCATCGAGCGCCGTCTTGGCCGCCTCGGCATCGGTGCCGTCAGCCAGCTGCAGCGCGGCGTAGAACTGGTCCGACGACTGGGCCGAGTTCGAGCTCTGCCACCAATCCCAGCCCTCCTTCACCGCCACGATGAGGACGATGGCAACGGCCGCGCCGATCACATAGGGGCCGAACCGACGCCACAGGTTGCGCGCGCGGTCGCTGCGCAGTTCCTCGTCGATTTCGCGGATGATGTTTTCGTTGGACATGAAGCTCAAGTGAAACGGGGTCGAATTCGGCCGCACC
>JAEUMC010000870.1 GCA_016793415.1 Devosia sp.
TTCGTCGGCAACCGCCTTGTCGGAACCCGTGGCCTTGGAGGCGAGGTCGTTCATCTTGGCGTATTCGGCCGGGTGGGCAATCATCATGCCGAGCTTGCCGGCGATGAACGGCGCCTGGTTTTCACCCTGCGTGTTGGTCAGCGCCGAAGTGGGGACCGACTTGTCGACCGCGTACATCTGGTAGGCAGCCTGCAACGCGGCCTTGGAGCCGGCATTGTTGATCTCGACGGTCTTGTAGGTCGGATCGGCCGAGGCTTCGTCGAGCGCACCGCCACCATAGGCCCACATCTGCGGCATGAAGCGGAACGGCGTATTGCCGGCGTTCTGCTTGGCCACGAGGCCATAACCCGGGATGCCGAGCTTTTCGTGGATCTGCTTGGAATAGGCGACGACATCGTCCCAGGTGGCCGGCGGATTCTCGGGATCGAGCCCGGCATCCTTGAACACCTTGGCGTTCCAGATCATCGCCATGGTTTCGTTGTTGGTCGGCAGGCCGTAAGTGGTGCCCTCATAGGTCACCGACTTCAGTGCGCCGGGCCAGAAATCGGCGGCGGTATAGCCGACATCTTCCGGCTTCAGCGGCTGCAGGTAGCCCTTGGCGGCGAATTCGACGCCACCCAGGATCTGCAGGCGGATGACGGCCGGAGCCGAGTTGCCGAGCAGCGAGGTGCGGAACTTGTCGAGCAGCTCGTTATAGGTGATCGACTGAACTTCGGTGGTGATGTTCGGGTAGGCGGCCTTGAAGGCCTCCCAGAACGCCTTGTCCTGGTCGTGCGCGATCTGCGGATCGGCCTCGAACGGGCCGGTGTACCAGTAGCTGACGGTGCCGGTGTAATCGTTCGGCACAACCGCGCCGCAATCCTTGGCGGCGTCGAACTGCTTGGTGCCGGCGATCGACTTGACGTATTCCGGCGACCATTTCGAAAGGTCCACGCTCTGCGCGTAGGACGCGGTGGTGGCCGTCGTCAGCATGGTGGCAGCGCTCAGCACCGCCATCGAAAGGCCGAGCAGACGCCGGCCGGTCTTCGTATGCATTGAGAAATCCTCCTCCTCAAATCCGAAACCTCGCCCGGCCCGTGGCCGCGGCAAAGCCCCGCTACAGCATGTGCTGTTCTCGCCTCGGGAACCGGACTTGGCGCCGGCTTTTCCCAACTAGTATGGCAGATTTCCAGCAAAACTGGTGTATGTCAACATCACCAAAGTCGTACATTATTTTGCGATTTTTACGTGCGAACGGGGCTTGGCTTGCCCAAAAAAGCTGCATAAACAGAACCAATGAGTGAGGTGACCGTCAAGTCGGACCAGCCCGAGGAGACCCTCGAGCAGCAGGCCTCCGTCTACGAGATGATCCGCGAGGACATCGTTTCGGGGCGGCTGGGTCCGAACGAGCGACTGAAGGTCGCCGACCTCGCCGAGACCTACCAGACCTCGACCAACCCGGTGCGTGAAGCACTGCAGCAGCTGCGTGGCGAAGGGTTCGTCCTGATCGAGCCCAATCGCGGAGCGCGGGTGCGGCCGATCGATGCCGATTTCGTCCGCGACATCATCGAGATCGAAATGCTGATCGAGCCGGCGCTGACCCGCTGGTTCGTCTCGATCGTCTCGGACGCCGACATCGTCGAGCTCGAACGCATCCAGGCCGAGATCGAGGCGCTGAACTTCGCCGATCCGATGCTGCATGGCCGGCTCGATACCCGCTTCCACCAGTTCATCTACGATCGGCACTACAACCGCCACGCCGCGGAGCTGTGGTGGAAGCACCGCGAGATCCTGCGTGCCATCAGCCGCCGCTTTCCGACCTCGCTCAGCCGCCGCATGTCGGTGCTGCGCGAGCATCGCGAGCTGATCGATCGCATCCGTGCGCAGGACGCCGACGGCGCCGCCGCGGTCGTTGCCCGCCATGTCGAAGGGTCGGGCCGTCATATCATCGAGCAGATGGGCGTCGCCCAGAGGAGCCTGCGCCGATAGGGCTGGCTGGGCATGCCTGCGCCGGCCGCAAAGTCATTTGAGGGCTGCCTGAGCGGCAGCCGATATGGGAGACGCCTGCCATCAGGCAGGCCCGAGGAGAGATCATGAAAATTACCGACCTGCGCGTTGCCGTCATCGGCAAGCATCCGATCGTGCGTATCGTCACCGACGAAGGCCTCTACGGCATTGGCGAGGTGGAGTTCACCAAGACCTACCTGAAGCCGTTCATCCTGCATTTCCGCGACGCACTGATCGGCGAGGACCCGACCGACGTCGAGCGCTGCATGATGAAGATCCGCCAGCGCGGCAGCTTCAAGCCCTATGGCGCTGCCGTCTCGGTGATCGAGCATGCGCTGTGGGACATTGCCGGCAAGGCGGCAGGCGTGCCGGCCTACAAGCTGCTCGGCGGCAAGGTGCGCGACAAGGTGCGCGTCTACAATGGTTCGGTGCGGCGCAAGCGCACCGGCGACCGGCCCGAGGATTTCGCCGCCGACGTCAAGTGGATGGCCGAGCAGCCGCAGAACTTCTTCATGGTCAAGCAGGGGCTCAGCTTCCACTCGTCGCAGAAGGACAGCTACCCCGATTTCCACTATGGCCCGGTGGGGAAGAAGGCCGGCTACCACGGCGCCATGGACCAGGGGCAGATTTCCGAGCACGGCTTCAACTACATGCTCGACTGCGTCATCGCGATGAAGGAAGCGCTGGGCGACAAGGTCTCGCTCGCCCTCGATTGCGGCCCGGGCTGGTTCCTCAACGACGCGATCAAGTTCGCCAACGCGGTCGAAAAATACAACATCATGTGGCTCGAGGACATGCTCACCGGCGACTACGTGCCGTGGGTGAACCCGCAGGCCTATCGCGAGCTGACCAACTCGACCACCACACCGATCCATACCGGCGAGCAGATCTACCTCAGGCACAACTTCAAGGAACTGATCGAGACCCAGGCGGTGCGCGTGGTCGGTCCGGACCCCGCCGATATCGGCGGCATCGCCGAACTCAAGTGGGTGGCCGAGCACGCCTATATGCACTCGATCATGATGGCGCCGCACGGCACCGCGAATGGCCTGCTCGGGCTCGGGGCGCTGATCAATGTCTGCGCCACGCTGCCGGCCAACTACATCGCCTTCGAGTACCCGTCGGCGTCCGATGAGTTCTGGAACGAGATCGTCACCGGCCTGCCCTCCGGCCCGATCGTCGTCGACAGCCATGTCGACCTCCTGCCCGGTCCGGGCCTCGGGCTCGACATCGATGCCAAGGCGGCCAAGCGCTACCTCAAGGAAGAGGACGCCGGCTTCTTCGACTGATCGCCGCGCAGCTGGGCGAGCCGCCGTTCGAGGCGCTCCGCCTCGGCCTCGGCATAGCGGCCCATGCGAAAGCCAGTGACGATGCGTTCGATCTCGGCGCGTCGTCGCTGGTACTGTTCCGGCGTCTCGCCGTCATGCTGCGCCACGCGGATCGGCACCCAGGCGTGATGTGAGGGCATCGCGGCATTCCCATCTGTCTCTCGTCGCGCCTTCGTACCGGAGGTCGGCAACCTCCCTTGAACGCGCCGTGCTGCGGGGGAATGGAGCCTAGCGGATCAACGATCGATCCCCCGTGACCCATACGGGTCATGACAACCGCGCAACGCCAGAACACGTTGTCGCAGGCAGGAAGCGGGGGGCTACACACCCGCTGCGCCGTCATGCTGCCGAGCCGGTTTTCCGGCCCGGCTTCGCGGAGGATTCCATGACAAAGCAGACTATCTCTCGTGCGGCGCTGCTGGCTGCTGCGGCGACGCTGTTGGCCACGGTCAGCATCGGAGCGGCGCTGGCTGATCCGGTGACGCCGGAGCGCCTGATCAACGCGCAGAAGGACGAACCGCAGAACTGGCTCCTGCCCTATGGCAGCTATGCCGGCTTCTCGCACTCGCCGCTCAAAGAGATCACCAAGGACAATATCGGTGGTCTCAAGATCAAGTTCATGACCGCCATTGGCGGCGGCCAGCCCGGCTCAATCGGCGCGCAGGCGCCGGGCCAGCGCGCCACGCCGCTGGTCAAGGATGGCTTCATGTATGTCCAGGACGCCTGGGACAACGTGATGAAGATCGACGTTTCCAGCGGCTCGAAGGGTGAGATCATCTGGAAGACCGATCTGGGCGCCCAGGGCACCGCCAGCAAGATGGGCAGCGTCGCGCTGCTCGGCGACGATATCTACTACGTCACCCGCAACGAAATGCAGCTGGTCAAGCTCGACGACGAATATGGCGACATCGTCTGGCAGGTCGATACCCGCGGGCCCGACAACGTGCCGGGGGCCGAGCGCGCCACCGGCGGCGTGCTGGCGGTGGGCGACAAGATCATCACCAGCGCGGCCGGTCCCGGTATGCGCGGCTGGATCGCGGCGTTCAGCGCCGAGGATGGCAAGCTCCTGTGGCGGCGCTACACCGTCCCCGGTCCGGGTGAGCCGGGCCACGAGACCTGGGCCGACGATCACAACGCCTATCTCACCGGCGGCGCCGGCGTCTGGTCGACGGCGTCCTACGATCCGGACACCAACCTGATCATCTTCGGCACGGGCGAAGCGCAGCCCTGGGCCGACCCGGCGTTCCGCCCCGGCGACAACCTCTATGCCAACTCGACCATGGCGGTGGATGCCGATAGCGGGGAGGTGAAGTGGTACTTCCAGGAAGTGCCGCAGGAGACCTGGGACTACGACACCATCAACATGAAGATGCTGTACGACATCAATGTCGGCGGCGAGACCCGCAAGGCCGTCGGCACGTTCTCGCGGAACGGCTTCTTCTACACCATGGACCGCACCAACGGCGGCTTCATCTTCGGCACCCCGTACCGCGATCCGAACTGGACCAAGGGGCTAGATCCCAAGACCGGCAAGCCGCTCGAATATGTTCCGGGTTCGCTCACTCAGAGCTATGCCGAGAACAAGACGCTGAAAGTCGGCGATCCGACCACGGTGCAGGATGTGTGCCCGGCGCTGCCCACCGCCACCTGGTGGCCGCCGGCCTATGACCCGGAGCGCAAGATCACCTGGGTGCAGGCGATCGACGCCTGCTTCAACCAGGGGATCACCGAGCATATCGACCCCACCCGCACGGACCTGCAGGGCAACCCCGGCATGTGGGGCGGCGGCAATTTCTGGACCTTCGACTACGCCTTCCCGGGTGCTCCCGGCCTGATCATTGGGGTCAACACCGAGACGGGCGAGAAGGTCAGCGAGATCAAGACGCCGGCGCCGACCAATTCGGGCCTGCTCTCGACCGCCGGGGGCCTGCTGTTCGGCGGCAACCCGGATGGCGATCTCATCGCCTATGATGCCGACACCATGCAGGAAGTGTGGAAGTTCAACGTCGGCACGCCGATCGGGGCGCCGCCGATCTCCTATGCGGTGGATGGCAAGCAGTACATCGCCGTCGTGGTCGGCGGCTCGAAGGGCGCCGGCCCGCGGCTGGGCATGTACGAGGCGGCCAGCCAGGTCGTCGTGTTCGGACTCTGACGCTCATACGGGGAGGGCCACGGCCCTCCCCGAACACCCGAGGTTCCGATGCGGTTCCGCCCCCTCGCCTGCTGTGCCGCGCTTGTCGGCACTGCGCTGCTCGGTGCTCTCGCCCAGCCGGCGCTGGCGCAATCCCCGCCGAAGCTGTGGGATATCCCGCTTGGCACGCCGATCAACGCGCTGGGAC
>JAEUMC010000891.1 GCA_016793415.1 Devosia sp.
AGTGCGCCGGGCCGGCTTTGGGGTCTGACAGCACGCTGGGGATCTCCATGGTCTCGGCCCACCACTGCGCCATTTCGCGCTCCGCGGCCGATATGGAACCGGAAAGCGGCCCAAATAGGATGTAGTCGACGCCGGCCTCGCCTTTCAGCATGGCATCGTCACGCGAGTGGATGTCGCCGGCGCCGACGATCATCTTGGGTTTGAGCGCCGCCACGGCTTCGTTCACGGCCTTGATGCCGCCGGGAACATGGAGGCCATCGGCACCGAGCAGGCGCACCAGGCCCGGCTCGCCTTCCACCAGCACGGCAGCGCCCTTGGCCTGCGCCAGCGGTACGATGCGCTTGGCGAGATCCTTGTAGGCGTTCTCGGCGAGATTGCCGCGCGGCAGCAGCAGGGCGGCGACATCGTCGCGCTCGAGCGTTGCGGTCAGCGCGGAAACGAGCTGGTCGGCGGGAATATCGGTGGGTGCGATAAGGAAGATTTCGGCTGACATGGCGGTGTTATAGCGGCCCCATCGCCGATGTGGAGCCGGATTCTGGCCGGAGCTGGGCAAGGGGTTACCGAGCCGAAAAGAAAAGCCGCGCGCCGGGGCGCCACGCCCTCCGGCAAAAGAAAGGGGGCGCGCCAGGACGCGCCCCTAGTCGTCGGGAAGTTCCTTGTGGCGTTAAGCCGCGAGATCGAGTTCCGGCTTGTACTGACCAAGCGATGCCAGGGCGTTCATCCTGGCGCGATGGGTGAAGGCCTGCTGTGCCGCCTTGACGTTCTGCGCCTCGCCGTTCCAGGTCACCAGGGCCGAGGTCTGGAGCGCCCGGCCGTAGGAGAAGGTCAGGGCCCAGGGCAGGCTGCCGAGCTGGTTCATGGCAGACAGGTGCGCTGTCGCCTCTTCGTCGGACTGGCCGCCGGAAAGGAACGCGATGCCCGGTACCGCGGCGGGCACGAAGCGGCGGAGCGTCTCGACGGTGCGCTGCGCCACTTCCTCGACGCTGGCGCGGTCGCGCGAACGCAGGCCCGGGGTCACCATGTTGGGCTTGAGCAGCATGCCGCTCAGATCGACGCCGGCGAGGCGCAGTTCCTTGAACACTGCCTCGAGCGTCTCGCCTGTCACATCCTCGCAGCGCTGGATCGAGTGGTCGCCCGGCTCGCCGTCGGCCAGCACTTCGGGTTCGACCACCGGCACGATGCCGGCTTCCTGGCAGTACATGGCGTAACGGGCGAGCGCATGGGCGTTGGCGCGGATGCCGTTGCGCGACGGGGCATAGGAGGTGATGGCGATGACGCCGCGCCACTTGGCAAAGCCGGCGCCGAGCTTGGCGTAATGGGCCAGCCGCTGGCGCAGGCCGTCGAGCCCCTCGGTGATCTTTTCGTCCTTGCTGCCGGGCATCGGCAGCGCACCACGATCGACCTTGATGCCGGGGATCACGTCGGTGGCAGTGAACAGGTCGCGGAAGGGCGTGCCGTCCTTGGCCTTCTGCTCCAGCGTTTCCTCGGTGAGGATGACGCCGGAGATGTAGTCGGTCATCGCATCGGTGGAGCGGAACAGCATCTCGCGATAGTCGCGGCGGGTTTCCAGCGTCACCGGCAGGCCGATCAGCGCGAAGCGCTTGGCGATGGTGCCTTCGGATTCGTCCGCGGCAAGGATGCCCTTGCCGCTGGCGACGAG
>JAEUMC010000916.1 GCA_016793415.1 Devosia sp.
GAAAATCTCGCGCACATAGGCCGGCGTGGTGCTCGACTTGGCCACGTCGCTGATGTCGAAGCCGTTGCTCGCCACCTTGGCGTCGATCTCGGCGATGCGGACCTTCAGCGCTGCCACCACTTCGGCGCGGCTCAACAGAAACATGAACGACGTGAGCGCCATCACCGGCTTGGTGTCGAAGGTCTCGACCGTCCACAGCGTCTGGCGCAGCAGCCGCATCAGTTCGACCACGCCGTTCGGGGTGGTCTGGTAGATCGTCCGCTCCGGGCGCTTGCCGGCCGCCTCGGTGCCGTTCTCCTGGATGTAGTCGTCCTGCTTCAGCGATTTGAGCGCGTTGTAGATCGAGCCGGGCTGGATATTGGCCCATTCGTCGACATGCCAGGTCATCAGCTCGCGACGCAGGAAGTACCCATGCACCGGCTCGAACTGGCGCACGGCGCCCAGAACCACCAGACGGGTGATGTTCGACATGAAGGCTCCTGAAACCGGGTGTCGGGGGCGGAAGGTGCTTGTCTCCCCTTAACAAATTGACTAGCCTCAGTCCAATTATTCAAACTTGACTATATGAGAGGAAATCGCGGTGCAGATGGGTGAGGCGACGCTGGCCCTCAGGAGGGCCTTCTCGATGTTCCCGACCGGTGTCGTCGCCATGTGCGGCATGGACGGCGCAGCGCCCGTCGGCATGGCGGTGAACTCGTTCAGCTCCGTGTCGCTCGACCCGCCGCTGGTTTCGGTCTGCGTGGCGCGGCAATCGGCAACCTGGCCGCGGCTCGACCGCCTGTCGCGCATCGGGCTCAGCGTGCTCGGCGCCGATCAGGAGCGGCTGTCGCGCCAGCTCTCCTCGCGCCACGGCGATCGCTTCCAGGGCGTCGAACTGGAGGCGACGCGCGACGGTGCGCTGTTCATCCGGGGGGCGGCGCTCTGGCTCGACTGCGCCATTGCCAGTCGTCTCGAGGGTGGCGACCATGAGATCATCCTGTTTGAGGTCAAGCACACCGAGCTGTTCCCGCAGGTCCAGCCGCTGGTCTTCCACCAGAGCCAGTACCTTGCCCTTTCCAACGCTTCCTGAGCCGGGCGCCGGCTTCATCGTCAGTGGTACCGTCGTCCATGGCGAGAAGCGCGGTCGCGCCCTGGGCTTTCCCACCGCCAACATCGCTCTGGCGCGAGGCAACCTGTTCCCGCCGGAAGGCGTCTACAGTTCCATTGTGCGCTTCCCGCACCGCGATACCTTCTATGGTGCTACCGTCAGCGTCGGCACCAACCCGACTTTTCCCGACATCGCCTCGATCCGCATCGAGGCGCATATCCACGATCTCGATGAGCTGCTCTACGGCCTCACCGCCGAGCTTCGCCTGCTCCATCGCCTGCGCGACATGCGCCGCTTCAGCAGCGTCGAGGAACTGATCGCCCAGATGGAGAGCGATGTCCGGCAATCGCGCCGATTGCTGGCTGACCTCGGGTGCCTGACCCCGACCAGGAACGCAGGCTGAGGACTTGTGGCGACAGGCGCAATCCAGGCGGTAGCGGCAGCGTGATGGAATAAACCCCCATGGCGAGTGTTGATCCTGAGTGCCCGGGAACCTGCTCTGAGGTCCCTGGTCCGCAACCCAGGAGCCGTCATGTCTGCCCAGGCCTATGTGAACAAGATCGCCGTCGCGGTGCCGGAATACGATGTGCACCGGTTCTCCATCGGCTTTGCCGCCTCCCAGCTTGCCGATGACCCCAGACGCCAGACGCTGTTCACCCGAATGGCCGAACGCAGCGGCATCGAACACCGCTATTGCTGCTTCCCTTCAGCCAATGACCCGAACGGTCCGGCGGTCGATGGCGCCGGCCGGTTCACCCGCGGCAATTTTCCCTCGACTGCGACGCGGATGGATCTGTTCGCCGAGGCTGCTCCGGTGCTGGCACAAAAGGCGGTGGATCGGCTGGAACTGGGGTCCGACGCCGCCCGGATCACCCATCTGATCGTCACCACCTGCACCGGCCTCGCCTCGCCGGGAATCGACCTCGAGATCATCGAGCGCTGCGGTCTGTCGCCTTCGGTGGAACGCACCATTGTCGGTTTCATGGGCTGCTATGCCGCCGTCAACGCCCTGAAGCTCGCCCACCACATCGTCCGCTCGGAGCCAACGGCACGGGTGCTGACCGTCAACGTCGAACTCTGCACCCTGCATCTGAAGGAAACCACCGACATCGAGCGGCTGCTGACCTTCATCCTGTGGGGCGACGGGGCCGCTGCGGCGCTGGTCACCGCCGAGCCCACCGGTATTGCGCTCGACAGTTTCCGCGCCGTCGTTGCCCCCGACAGCCGCGAGCTGATGACCTGGCAGGTGCGCAACGACGGCTTCGACATGGTGTTGTCCGGCCAGGTCCCCGCCGCCATCCACGAGACGCTGAGCACCCGCATCACCGACATTCTGGGCAATCGCGGCCTCAACAATGTCGACCTCTGGGCCGTCCATCCGGGCGGCAAGTCCGTGCTGGATGCAGTGGAACGATCGCTGGGCCTCGACAGCGAGGCCCTGCGGCCGTCGCGCGAAGTGCTGCGATTGAACGGCAACATGTCCTCGGCCACGGTGATGTTCGTACTTGCCGATATGCTGGCGCATCGGCAGGCCGACCAGGTCGGCTGCGGCATGGCCTTCGGTCCTGGCCTCACCGCCGAGACCTTCATGTTCCACACTGCCGATGCCGCCTGAAATGGCCGCGAGCCTGGCGCTACGCCGGCTGTCGCCGGAACTGCTCGATCACCTGCCGGCGAGCGATCCCGAGGCCATCGGCTCCCGCCGCGACCTCGCCCGGATCAACGCCATCATGTTTCAGGCCGCGATCATCTGCCGGCGCTTGCGACGTGACCTGCAGCCGCCCCCGCGCCGCATCCTCGAGCTCGGCTGCGGCGACGGCAGCTTCATGCTGGCGGTATTGAAGCGCCTGCGGCGGCATTGGCCGGGCGGCGAGATCGTGTTGCTCGACCGGCAGGATCTGGTGTCGCCCCGGCGGCTCGACGCCTTCGCCGAGCTCGGCTGGCAGGCCGAAACGGTGACTGCCGATGCGCTCGAATGGATGGAACACTCCCCGAGCGCCGGGTTCGACCTCGTTACCGCCAATCTGTTTCTGCATCACTTTGCCGAGCCCGGCCTGACCCGGCTGCTGGCGGCAGCGGCGCAACTGGCGCCGCGCTTCGTCGCCGCCGAACCCAGCCGCAGCGGCATCGCGCTCGCCGCCACCAGGCTGCTGCGCGCCATCGGCGCCAACGCCGTAACGCTGCACGATGCCGCAGCCAGCGTCCGGGCCGGTTTTGCCGGGCAGGAGCTCTCCTTGTTGTGGCCAGGTGGGCCGGCGATGACGACATCGGAGGGGTCGACCGGCCCGTTCACCCACGTCTTTTCGGCGCGCTCGACCGCCCCCGGTGCCGCGCGATGAGGTACGATGCCATCATCATCGGGGGCGGCCCGTCCGGCGCCGCGACCGCCATCGCCCTGGCATCCCAGGGGCGTGCCGTCGCCATTGTCGAAAAGAGCCCATTCCCCCGCAACAAGGTGTGCGGCGAGTTCATCTCGCCGGTCAACCTGGCGCTGCTCGACCGGCTGGGCGTCGGGGAGCGGGTGCGCGATCTTGCCGGTCCCGAGATCCGCCGCCTGGCCCTGTTCGCCGCGGGGCCTGGCATCGAAGCGCCGATGCCCCGCGGACGTGGCGACGCCTTCGGCCGCGCGCTGGGCCGCGACGTGCTCGACGGGCTGCTGCTCGAGGCGGCCGCGTCGGCTGGGGCAACCGTGCTGCAGCCGTGGCAGGCCAGCGTTGCCGTTCGCGACGGCGACGACACCGCCATCGGCATCGAGCGTTCGGGTGAGCGGCGCACGCTGTTGGCGCCGGTGCTCATCGCGGCGCATGGGTCGTGGGAGCTGGGCGGGCTTCCCAGCCAGCCCAAGCGCCAGCATCTCCCGTCGGATTTCCTTGGCTTCAAGGCCCATTTTCGCGGCTCCGCGCTAGCGTCGGACCTGATGCCGCTGCTGGCTTTCCCCGGCGGCTATGGCGGCATGGTGTGGGCCGATCAGGGGCGGATGTCGCTGTCGTGCTGCATTCGGCGCGACCAGCTCGATGCCGTCCGGGCTACCCACCGTGGCCTGCCGGCGGGCGAGGCGGTGCTTCGGCACATCGTCGCGGCCTGCCCCGAAGTGGCCGAGGTCCTGCGGAACGCCACGCTCGATGGCGGTTGGCAGGCTGCCGGCCCGATCCGGCCCGGCATCCGCGACTGCTATGCACACGACATCTTCAGCGTCGGCAACGTCGCCGGTGAATCCCATCCGATCATTGCCGAGGGCATCTCCATGGCGCTGCAATCGGGCTGGCTGCTGGCAGCGGAACTGGCGCGCGTCGCTGATTGGAGCCGGGCAGGGCGCCAACTCGCCGGCCAGCGCTATGCGGTCGCCTGGCACAAGCAGTTCCCGCTGCGCATCCTCACCGCGTCGATGCTGGCCGGCCTCGCCTCCCGACCGCTCGGCGCCGGCCTGATGCGGCGCTTCGTCGGCGCCTTCCCGGCCAGCCTGTTCCTCGGCGCGCAACTGAGCGGCAAGATCTCCCCGATTCCCGGCGTCGCCTGAGCTGCCGATCGGTTCAGCGCGGCGGTCTTGCGGTGCTGGCCCGTACCACCAGTACCGGCAGCAACGGATCCGCCTCCAGCGGCGGCTCGCCATTGATGCGGACCAGCACCGCCTCGATGCAGCGCCGGCCCAGCGCGGCGAAATCCTGCCGCATGGTGGTCAACGGCGGAATGAAATAGGCGGCCTCCGGCACGTCGTCGAAGCCGACGACGCTGAAATCCTCGGGCACCCGCCGACCCGCCTCGTGCAGCGCCAGCAACACCCCCTGCGCCATTCGGTCATTGGCGACATAGACGGCGGTGAACTCGCGGTTGGCGGCGATCTCGCGCCCAGCGTGATAGCCGCTCTGCGCCGACCAGTCGCCTACCACCGGCTCCACCGCCACGAGGCCCGCCTCGCCGAGTGCCTTGCGCCAGCCATGGATGCGCGAATCCGAGACCGTGAACCCGGCGGGACCGGCGACATGCGCGATCATGGTGTGGCCCAACTCGATCAGGTGCCTGGTGGCGAGCCGCGAGCCCTCCACCGAGTCGGTCATGATCGAGGTGTGCTCGCCGGTATCGACCGAGCTCAGCGTCACCACCGGCACGTTGTCGAACGACATGAAGGCCGCGCTGGCCGAGACATCCTGCGGCGCGATCATCACGATGCCTTCGACCGCCTGGCTGGCGAGACGCTGCAGTGCATCCGAAATGGTGCGGTAGTTGGACTCGGGCAGGCTGACGATCGACACCGCATAGCCGGCCTCACGCGCCGCCTGCTCGACCGCCCACAGGGCGCTCGCCGGCCCGAAGCTCAGATAGTCGGTCGCCACCACGCCGATGGTGCGCGAGCGGCTGGTGGCGAGGGTTCGCGCTGCGATATTGGGCCGGTAG
>JAEUMC010000941.1 GCA_016793415.1 Devosia sp.
ATCCAGAAGGTCTACGGCTCCACCGAGGTGATCAAGGGCGTCGACATCGACATCGCCGATGGCGAGTTCGTGGTGTTCGTCGGCCCCTCGGGTTGCGGCAAATCCACCCTGCTGCGGATGATCGCCGGGTTGGAGGACATCTCGGGCGGCACGCTGACCATCGGCGACCGCGTGGTCAACGACCTGCCGCCCAAGGACCGCTCGATCGCCATGGTGTTCCAGAGCTACGCCATCTTCCCGCACATGACGGTGCGCGAGAACCTCGCCTTCGGACTCACCATCGCCAAGGCGCCCAAGGCCGAAAAGGATGCCAAGGTGGCCGAGGCCGCCCGCATCCTGCAGATGGAGCACCTGCTCGAGCGGCGGCCCAGCCAGCTCTCCGGCGGGCAGCGCCAGCGCGTCGCCATCGGCCGCGCCATCGTGCGGCATCCAGGGGTGTTCCTGTTCGACGAGCCGCTGAGCAACCTCGATGCGGCGCTGCGCGTCGACATGCGCATGGAACTGGCAAAGCTCCACGCCGACCTTGGCGCCACGATGATCTACGTGACCCATGACCAGGTCGAAGCCATGACGCTGGCCGACAAGATCGTGGTGCTCAACGCCGGCGTGGTGCAGCAGGTCGGCTCGCCGCTCGAACTCTACCATCACCCGGCCAACCTGTTCGTGGCCGGCTTTATCGGCTCGCCGAAGATGAACTTTTTGAAGGCCAAGGTCGAAGCGATCGACGGCACTGGCGTCAAGGTCGCCTCCGGTGACCTCGGAACGCTGGTGCTGCCCAGGACCGCCGTTGCTGCCAATGTTGGTGACGAGGTGACCGTCGGCCTCCGCCCGCACCATCTGGCTCAGAACGGGCAGGGGCTCGGCGGGCAGGTCGTGCTGGTGGAGCGGCTCGGCAACGAAACCCTGGCGGTGGCGCGCCTGCCCTCCGGCCAGCAGATCGTCGCCGCTCTGCCGGGCGACGTCGAGATCGCACCCGGCGCGCCGCTCGGGCTTGCACCAATGGCCGACAAGGCCAGCCTGTTTCTCGGCTCGGGGATGGCAGCCTAGGGAGACCGGAAGGTTGGTGGGGCAGGGGAGCGCCGGCGGCCTCTTCACGTCCGCGCTAGAGACTTGTCGAGACCTGCGCGATCATCTGCCATGCTCCCGACTTGTTCCTTCCGAAGCAGATGCCCCCGGCGTAGGGCTTCCGCAGTTCCACCTTCTCGTGCGCGATAAAACCTGTTCCGCCGTCGGGTAGATGGATCGCGTGCCAATAGATTGGCGCGTCGGTCTGATAGTCGACAACATAGAGCAGGTCTGGCATGAGCGTCGCTGCAACTTCCGCCTTGGCGCCCGCCGATTTCAGCACCGGGGTCGGCGCATCGACATAGAACAGGGCCGAACTCGGTTCGCCGAGCTGGTCGGCAAGCTTCTTGACCGCTTTCGGGTCGTAGCTGCGGTAGGCGTAGCTGCAGATCGCCCCTTTCAGCATCGGATCACTGCCCCAGGACTGCCCGTCGGTGAGCGCGTCGACGATGTACTGCCGCGCCGCCTTGAGCTGATTGGGTTGTGACAGACTGCCGTCGGGCAGGGGCTCCACGTCGCCGCCGATATAGTTCGACAACGCTACGAGCTTGTCCTCGGTTGTGTTGAACGGCCCAACCGACTTCCTGTGCCGCGGCAGAGCCAGGTCCAGAGCTCCGTCGATGAGGGTCAGCCGTTCAGCAATCGTCGCGCCGATAGCGTCGCCATTGCCCGTACGGACTGCCTTGAGGAAGTCAGTCGCCGTACTGACCAGTTCGGCCGGAGGCGTCACCGTGCTCGCCGGAGCGAGCTTCACCGGCGTGTAGGCGGGACCGCCCAGCGCAGGAGAGACTAAGACAACACCGATCAGCAATGCAGCAAACGAACGCAAACCACCCCTCCAATGCAGCGCCATTATTGCCTGGCCTGCCATATCAGACGGTGCTCGGAGCGTATTCCTTGGGGCGCGGTCTTTGCGACCTTCGGCTCCGTTGCACCACATGGTGCAATTGCATTAGCTCTTGGCGAGTTTCAACAACAAATCGGGAATGGTCGTCACTTATGAAACGCGTTCTGTTCGCCCTGGTGTTCCTGCTGCCATGCGGGGCGTTTGCCGACGACCGATCGCACCAGTTCATCGACCTTCAGGGCGAGGCCCGGACAGATAGCTGGTGGAGCAGTTTCGCCGAATGCGTTGGCCGGGCCAAGTCGCTAGTGCCCTTCGCATCGGTGATCGGGCACGCCACTCCGGAGGTGATAGAGGAGCGCGCCAACATGTTCTGGATCATCTCGGTGAGCCGCCTGACGCGCGATCGTGACGTGTCCCAGGACGAGGCTATCCGGATCGCTGGTGGGCAGGCCCAGTTGGCCTACCAGTGGCAGCAGGATTCCAATCTCGTCTACACCGCCGCCAGCAAGATGGACTGGGAATTCGACCGCCAGATCACCCTGTGCGAGAGCCACCTCAGGGACTACGCCGCCGCATTCCCCGAGGATTTCCAGCAGTAGGAGGGGGACTGCCGACGGCAGACGGCAGCAAGGGACCTCGGTAATACAGGCGCTGCCTCAGCGTCCGCGAAAGCGCTCGGCCGGCAGGATTGTCGTGGCGTTCCTTAGAAGAGTGCCGTCACCTCGCCTCCGCTACGCCGCAGCCTCGCGGTTGTCGTCCAGTGCGCCGACCATGTACTGCACCAGCTCGGTGGCGTTGGTTTCGCCGGTGCGCTTCTCGGTGACCTTGCGGCCGCGATGCATCACCACGATGCGGTCGGCGACGGCGAAGACATCGGGCATGGTGTGGGTGATGAGGATCACCGGCACGCCCTGGTCGCGGAGCCGGCGGATCAGTTCCAGCACCTTCTGCTGTTCGGGCACGCCCAGGTTGTTGGTCGGCTCATCCATGATCATCAGCCGCGCCTTCCAGTAGATGGCGCGGGCGATGGCGACGGCCTGGCGCTGGCCGCCGGAAAGGCTTTCGATCGGCTGGGTGAGGCTGGGGAACTGGATGTCGAGCGTGGCGAGGCTCTGCTCGGATTCGGCCAGCATCAGCTTGTCGTTGAGGGTGTTGATCAGCCCGCCGAGATAGCGGTGCTTCACCTCGCGGCCGAGGAAGATATTGGCCGGCACGTCGAGATTGTTGGCGAGCGCCAGGTCCTGGTAGATCGTCTCGATGCCGGCGCTGCGGGCGTCGATCGGCTTGGGGAAGCTTACGGGCTTGCCCTCGAAGCGGATCTCGCCCTCGTCGGGCAGGTGGACGCCGGAGACGCACTTGATCAGCGTCGACTTGCCGGCGCCGTTGTCGCCGAGCAATGCCACCACCTCGCCGGGGTTGATGTCGAGGCTGACAGTGTTGACGGCGGTGAGTCCGCCGAAGCGCTTCGTGAGGTTACGGATCGACAGCACGGGCTCGCTCATGATCCCCTCCCGCGGCGACCGAGGATCAGGTCGCGCGACTGGTCGATCAGCACGGCGATGATGACCACGGCGCCGACGACGATGAATTGCCAGAACGCCTGGACGTTCATCATCACGAGGCCAGTGGTCAGCACTGCGATGATCAGCGCGCCGATCACCGTGCCGACGATCGAGCCGGCGCCGCCGAACAGGCTGACCCCGCCGATGATCACCGCGGCGATGGAGCTGAGCAGCAGCGGGTCGCCGATCACTGCCGAGCCGGCGGTGAAACGCAGCGTCGACAGGAACCCGGCGATGCCGGCGGTCACCGAGCTCAGCATGTAGAGCTTGACGATGTGGCGATCGACCGGAATGCCGGTGCGGAGCGCCGCCTGCATGTTGCCGCCGATGGCGTAGGTGTGCCGGCCGAACTGGGTGCGGTTGAGAATGAACATGCAGATGAGCACCACGATGGCGGTGATCACCACCGGCCAGGTGAAGATGCGATCCATCTGGCGCAGCATGGCGCCGGTAACATCGGGCCGGAAGAACGCATAGAAGCCGCCGCCTTCGCCGTTGACCACGTAGAACAGCGATTCATTGCCGTAGTCGCGGATCTCGGCGGGGAGGCCAATCACGGTGGTGTTCTCGGAGAACAAGAGCGCCATGCCGCGGACGATGAAGGACGAGCCGAGCGTCACGATGAAGGCCGGCACCTTGAGCTTGGCGATGATCAGCCCGTTGACCAGCCCGACGCCGGCGGAAGCACCGACCGCGGCGAGGAAACCGAGGGTCGCGGCAAGCAGCAGTGGTGCGCCCGCGTTGAACGAAGCGCGGATGGCGTGGGCCGAGACCACTGAGGCGAGGCTCATCACCCAGCCGACGCTGAGGTCGATGCCCGCCGAGATGATGACGAAGGTCTGCCCCAGCCCGAGCAGCAGCACCGGGGTGATGGCGACGAGGATGTTCATGGCGTTGCGCAACGTCAGGAACGTCGCCCCGCCGGCCAGCGGCACGGCGATGATGAAGAAGACGATCATCAACCCGAGGAACACCCAGGCCCAGAGCCGGCTGGCGAGAAGGATGAAACGCTTGTCCGGCGGGAGCCGCGGCTCCGCTGGAATTGCCTTGCTGTCGGTCACGGGCGCCCCGATGGTGGAGTGGCTGAGGCGGCCGGGGCCTCAGCCCCGGCCGTTCCTGGCGTGATCAGTTGCCGACCTTGTAGATGAAGCGCGAGTAGTTCGGGTCGCTGACATTGTCCTTGTCGATGATGGCAAAGCCGGTCTCGACGCGGCGCGGCAGGCTGGTGACACCGGCAGCGTCGGCGACGGCGAACTGCACCGCCATGTAGCCCATGTCGAACGGCTTCTGCGCCAGGACCAAGGACACCACGCCCTTGTTCATCAGCTCGATGGCTTCGGCGGTGGCGTCGTAGGCGACGACCTGCACATGTCCGCCAAGGCCGGCATTGACCACCGCGTTACCGGCGCCACCGGCGCTGAACACGTTGGTGCCGAATACGCCGGCGAGGTCGGGGTTCTGCTCGATCACCGCAGCGGTCTGCTGGGCGGCCTTGTTCTGGTCATCGAGGTTGTAGTCGGGGCCGAGCACCTTGATGTCGGGGAACTCGTTCTTCATCACCTCGGCAAAGCCCTGTTCGCGGCCTTCGACCGACGAGACGTTGGGGTTGGTGGAGTTGATGTAGACCGTGCCCTTGCCGCCGATCGCCTTGGCGAGGCCGCGGGCCGAGATGCGCCCGCCTTCGACGTTGTCGGAGCCGATATAGCTGATCGGGAAGGTCACCGGGCCGTTGGTATAGTCGCCGTCGCCAAGGAAGGTGTCGACGGTGATGATCTTGATGCCGGCATCGAGCGCTGCCTGCAGCGGCGCCACCATCTGATCCTTATCGGTGGGGGCGGTGATGATGTAGTTGAGGTCGCCACGCGCCACCATGGCATCAAGGATCGGGGTCTGGGCCTCGACGCCCCAGGTCGGCGGCACCTGTGTCACCACCTCGACGCCGAGGTCCTTGGCCGCCGCTTCGACGCCCAGTTGCATGACCTGGTAGAACGGATCGACCACGCCCGGCAGGAAGCCGATCTTGATGTCGGCGGCCGAAACGACAGCAGTAGAGAGTAATAGCGTGCCCAGCAGGGCAGCAGTCATCGTCGACGCCTTGCGCATCGAAACCTCCCCTCGTTGTTATGATCCGGCGGCTCCCTTGAACTCCTCCGCCGGATCAACGACGATAGGCCTGCGCCACAGTATTTGTAAACTGGCGAGACATATTCAAACTGCGCTAGCTCAACACGATTTCTCGCTCGATACCGATGGCACGGAGGAAGTCGCGGTCGTGGCTGACCACCAACAGCGCACCGTCATAGGAGCCCAGACCGGCTTCCACCGCCTCGATGGCATGAATGTCGAGATGGTTGGTCGGCTCGTCGAGGATCAAGAGCTCGGGCGGCCTGCCGCTGCCGATGGTGCAGGCAAGTCCGGCCCTGAGCATCTCGCCACCGCTCAACTGCCCCACGGGCTTCAGCGCCGCATCGGCGCGGAACATGAAGCGGGCGAGGGCCGAACGGGCCGTAGTCTCGCCATCCTCGGGGTTGAGCCGCAGGTAGTTCTCGCGAATGGTCTGGTTCGGATCGAGCAGACTGACTTCCTGGTCCAGCAGGGCATGGCGACGGGCAATCCGTACCGCGCCGCTTGCCGGTGCGAGAGCGCCGGTGATCAGGCGGAGCAGGGTGGTCTTGCCCGAACCGTTCGGTCCGGTGATCGCCACCCGCTCCGGACCAGTGATGGCGAAGCTCAAGTTCCGGATCACCGGCTGCTCGGCGATCGGGCCGCCGGTCAGGCGATCGAGCTGCAGGACCGTGGTGCCGTTGGCGAGGCCGCTTGGTTCGAGTCGCACCGACATCGGCTGTAGCACCTCGATCTCCGCCCGGGCGGCGGCAAGAGCCGTACTGGCCGAGGCACGGCGCCTTTCGCTGAGCTTCATCTGCTCGCCGCTGGTGTTCTCCGCATTCATCTTCATGCCGCCCAGCATGATGCGCGGGATATCGCCCTTGGCGGCTTTCCGCGCCCCCGCTCCATCCTTCTTGGCCTTGCGCTCGCGCATCAGCTGCGTCTTGCGGTCGAGTTCGTCGAGCGTGCGTTCGGCACTGGCGAGACCCTGCTCGGCGGCTGCGAGTTCGATGGCCTTGCGCTCCTGGTAGAGATCCCAGTTGCCGCCATAGGTGCGGGCGCCGATGGTGGTGAGCTCGACGATGGCATCCATCTCGCGCAACAGGGCGCGATCATGGCTGACGACGATCGCGCCGCCGCGCCAACGCTTCAGCAGTTCCGTCACCGCGGCGCGGCCGTCGCGATCGAGATTGTTGGTGGGCTCGTCGAGCAGCAGGATATCCGGCTGCTCGATCAGCAGCGCTGCCAGCGAGAGGCGGGTGCGCTGGCCACCGCTCAGCGTGGCGGTCGGACGGTCGAGGGCAAGCGCCGGCAGGCCGACATCGGCAAGGGCAGTCTCGATCCTAGCCGGCAACAGCCAATCGGCCTCCTCGGCGTCTTCGAGGGAGCCGGTGCCGGCCTCGAGCCGATCGAGCCGAGCTAGCTGCTCGGTGCAACCGAGGGCGTCCGCGACGCTGGCGTCGGAGCGCTGCACCGTCTGTCGCAGCACGCCGAGCGTGCCGGACACCACGACCTCGCCACCGCTGGGCGCGAGTTCGCCGAGCAGCAGCTTCAGCAGCGTGGTCTTGCCGGTGCCGTTGCGACCGATCAGGCCGGTGCGAAGCGGACCGAAGGAGAGATCGAGATCTGAGAAGAGGGTGACGCCATCAGGCGTCTTGTAGCTCACCGCTTTGAGCGAAATGGAACCGGGCATGGTTGGACTCCGGGTGACGGATCAGGGTGGTTTGATCGGTCATGCGGATATCCATGGGGACCTGCCGGTTGGTGCTGCGGATGCGCGGAAAATAGGGATGATCGCTGAGATGTCAACCTTTGGGCGCATCTGGCGCTGAGCTGCCCCGCGCTCGCCTGCAGCCGCGGTGTTGCACCTGCCACCAGCGTCATCCCCGCGCAGGCGGGGACCCAGTGGGATTTCTCAGCCTCAGCGGGTGCTGCAGCATCCCACTAGGTTCCCGCCTGCGCGGGAATGACGCCGGTGGGTGGGCGGGTCGGAGTACCCCCTGTCACGGCGGATCGATCGTCCGGTTGGCGGCAATCGCTGCGAACCAGTTGGGCGGGCGCTCGATCATTCGGCGCACCACCGGGCGTTCCGGCCCCTGGTGCAGCTTGCGCAACTGTTCGCCGATCACCTCGTCGGCATGGGTGAGACGCTGGTTGTGCCGGGCATACTCGGTCCAGGTCGGGCTCTTGTAGCTTTCGACCCAGACATCGGTTTCCGAGAGGTCGCGGCGCAGCACCCACTCGCGGGCGCCGTCGCGCATCCGCACCCGCTTGCGATCGGCCATGACGCGCAGGAACTCGCGGACGTCCTGGGGGCGGATCCGGTATTCGATGCTGATGACGATCGGCCCGGAGCGCGGTTCGATCGGCAGGGCGATCTGCGGCTCCTGCCAGCGATTGGCCGGATCGAGGTCGAGCATGACCCGCGGCGGGATCGACAGCACCAGCCCGACGCCCGCCCCGACGACCAGGGCAATGGCGGAGGCGACGAGCGCATTGCTGACGCCGAACTCCTCGCCGGCGACACCCCAGAGCCAGCTGCCGGCGGCGAGCCCCGCAAAGGTCGCCGTCTGGTACAGCGACAGCGAGCGGCCGACCACCCAGCGCGGGGTCGAGAGCTGGACGGTGACGTTGAACAGGGTCAGGGCAAGCACCCAGCAGGCGCCACCGAGTAGTAGCGCGATGCCGGTGAACCAGGGCGACGGGCTGAGCCCGGTGACTGCGGCGCAGATGGCGAAGCCGATAAAGGCGAGGCGCACAATGGCCTCGCTGGAAAACTGTTCGGCGAGACGCGCGCTGATCAGCGCGCCGCCAACCGCGCCGAGGCCGAAGGCGCCGAGCAGCAGGCCATAGACCAGCGGTCCGCCACCGGGGATCTGACTCGCCACTACCGGCAGCAGCGCCAGCACCGAGCTGGCAGTGAGGCCGAAGATGAAGCTCCGCACCAGCACTTTGCCCAGCTGCGGCGACAGCGCCATGTACCGAATGCCGGCGAACATTGCCGCGCCCACCGCTTCGCGTGGCAGCCCGGCGGGAGCCGGGGCCGGTTTCCAGCGCAGCAGCACGAACAGCAGGCCGAGATAGCTCACGAGGTTGACCGCGAACGCGGCCGCGGCGCCGGCCACGGCGACGATAATGCCGCCGACCGCGGGCCCGAGGCTACGCGAAAGGTTGAAGCCGATCGAGTTGAGCGCCACCGCCGAGCCGACGCTGGAGCGCGGCACCAGATCGCCCACCGAGGCCTGCCAGGAGGGGTTGTTCAGCGCCGTACCGCAGCCGATGAGGAAGGTGAAGGTCAGCAGCAGCCAGGGGGTGATGAGGCCGAGCAGGGCGCTGAGGGTCAAGAGCGCCGAGACCGCCAGCATGAAGAACTGCGCTACCAGCATCACCCGGCGGCGCGGAAAATTGTCGGCGATGGCACCGCCGAGCAGCGAGAACAGCATGATCGGCAGCGAGGTCGAAGCCTGCACCAGCGCCACCAGGTCGACCGAGTTGGTCAGCGCCGTCATCATCCAGGCCGCGCCGACGCCCTGGATCAGGGCGCCGAAGCTCGAGACAAGGTTCGCAACCCAGATGTTGCGGAACGTCGTGTGCTGCAGTGGCTGCAGGACCGATGGTCGATCCTTGGCCATGGTGACCCCCGATCAGCTCAGGTAGCGGCGCGTCAGGTGCTCCTGGAAGTGCTTGGCGTTCAGTTTCTCGCCGGTAGCGCGCTGCAGCAGATCTGGCGTCGAGTACTTGCTGGCCTGGCTCCAGACGTTCTCGCGCCGCCAATCGTTGATACCGACGAAGCGGCCGTTGCGCATATCCTCGCGCGCGTTGGGCTGATCGCGCTCGATGGCGCTCCACAGCTGCGCCGCGATGATGGCGCCGAGCGTGTAGCTCGGGAAATAGCCGATAGCGCCCGACGGCCAGTGCACATCCTGCATCGGGCCATCCTTCATGTTGTCGATGGTCGAGAGCCCGAGATACTCGCGCATCTTGGCGTCCCAGGCTTCCGGCACATCCTTGGGCGCCAGCTTGCCGCTGATCAGCTCCTGCTCCAGCTCGAAGCGCAGGATGACGTGCAGCGGGTAGGTGGCTTCGTCGGCGTCGACGCGGATCAGGCCGCGCTCGATGAAGTGAACATGCGCGAGGACGTCCTCGAGGTCCCAGCCGGCGATGGCCGCCTCACCCAGCTTCTCGCGCACATGCGGCATGGCCCATTCCCAGAACTCAGGCGAACGGGCGATCTGCTTTTCGACGAACAGGCTCTGGCTCTCATGCATGGCCATGCCGCGGGCCCGGCCCACCGGCCAGTGCGTCCATTCCTTGGGCAGCCCCTGCTCGTAAAGGCCGTGGCCGGTTTCGTGCAGGATGCCCATCAGCGAAGTGAGGAACTCGCCCTCGGTATAGCGGGTGGTCATGCGGATATCAGTGGGTACGCCGCCGCAGAACGGGTGGTGCGAAACATCGAGGCGGCCGTGCTCGAAATCGAAGCCGACGGCTTCCATCATCACGAGGCCCAGGGCCTTCTGCTTGTCGATGGCGAAGGGCGCGTTGAGCGGCTTCAGCGGGCGTTTGGCCAGCTTTTCTTCCTGGTGGGCGAGGGCCGCCGGGACGAAATCCTTGAGGAAGGTCTTGAGGTCGTTGAGCACGGGCGCGACGTCGGCGACCCGGTTGCCGGGGTCGTACTGCTCCATCAGCGCGTCATAGGGTGAGAGGCCGAGCACGTCGGCGCGCAGTTGCGCTTCCTCACGTGCCGTCGCCACCAGGCCCTCGAACGCCGGCAGGAAGCCGGCCCAATCGCCCGAGGGGCGCAACTCGCGCCACAACTGCTCGGCACGGATGCGGGCGTTCACCTGCTTCCTGACGAAATCGGCGGAGAGGCAGGTCATGTTGGTGTGAACGCGGCGGAACTCGCGGATGGCAAGCGTCTGCATCTCGTCGAGCGGCTCGGCTTCGGCGTCGCCGAGCCAGTCGCCGACTTCCGGCGCTGTCGCCATCTCGTGATACATGCCGGCCAGCACCGACATGGTTTCGGCGCGCTTTTCACCACCGCCCACCGGCATCATCACCGCCTCGTCGACGCCCAGCATCGATTGCGCGTGCTCGATGGCCTCGAGCTTGCGGCTCAGTGCATCGAGTTTGGAGAAGGCGGAATTGGGAGAGGGCATCGAGGGGCTCCAACAAGCGAGTGGCGAGTAGTGAGTAGCGAATAGGCAAGGGCGGCGAAACCCCATTCGCTACTCGCTATTGGCCATTGGCTAACGAATGCGGAAAGGGCGCAGCCACGACAGCTGCGCCCCTGCACGCCGGCGATGCCGGCTCAGAGCGCTGCGCGGCAGACGACCTGCACCTGGTACGCGGTGTTGTCGAGGTGCATCTCGCCGCCGTCCGCC
>JAEUMC010001006.1 GCA_016793415.1 Devosia sp.
AACGTCACCCAGTTCGGTTACGAGGTGCCGGCCTTCTTCTTCGGGTTGATGCCGTGGTTCCTGTCCAACGGCACCTCGCCGGTCACCGCGGACTGGTCGGCCTCCAACATGAAGGATCCCAAGGTCGCCGAGACGCTGCAGTTCCTCTACGACCTGATCCACGTCAAGAAGGTGTCGCCGGTGCCGGGGCAGGAGGGCGTCGAGAACCAGTTCTTCGCCGGCCAGATTGCCATGATCTCCAGGGGACACTGGATCGTGCAGAACGCCATTGCGTCCAAGCTCGACATGGACATCGCCACCCAGCCGGGCAAGGTGAGCAACGACACCGTCATCGGTTTCGGCGCCTATGGCATTTCGTCCAAGGCTGAGAATCCCAAGCTCGCCGAGGCGCTGGTCACTGAACTCCTGAGCTACGAGACGCAGGTGGCCGAAGGCGATCTCGGCGGCGCCGTGCCGGGCCGCAAGTCGGCGGCCGAGACCGAAAACTTCCTGAAGTTCCCGCCGTCGGCGCCGCTCTACTACGAGACGCTGCCGACCACCCATGCGGTGCCGTCGCCGGCCAACTTCCAGGAAGTCGACCAGATTTTCATGCGCTACTTCAACGCCATCATGACCGACGAAATGACCATTCCTGATGCCGTCGCCAAGGCGGACCAGGAGCTGACCCGCTCGTTCGAGCGCATCAAGCGCGTCACCCAGTAGTCCTCCCCCGGACTGCCCGCGTCGGACCCTCGGGTTCGGCGCGGGCACTTGTTTTCCTACTCCGGCCCGAGATGGTTATGGCGAAGCGACGACTCTCCGACCTCCGCAAGGCGCAGATGCAGGCGGGCTACGTCTTCGTCCTGCCCTCGATCCTGCTCTATGCGGCGTTCGTGCTGGCGCCGGTCGCCATCACCATCATCCTCAGCTTCACCTATTACGACATCAGCTTCGGCGCCGACTGGGTGGGGTTCGAGAACTATGTGCGCTTCCTCACCGAGCCGCGCTCGCTCGAGATCTTCTGGAACACGCTGCGCTTCGCCTTCCTGGCGGTGAGCTTCAACGTCGCGGTCGGGCTGATCCTGGCGCTGGCGCTGAACCGAGCGATGCCGAAAGTCCTGCTCTATTTCTTCCGCCTCGCCTTCTTCCTGCCGGTGATCATTTCGGCGGCGTTCGTGGCGGTGGTGTGGAGCTATTTCTACAGCGTCGATTTCGGCGTCATCAATTACTACCTGGCGCAGATCGGCATTGGGCAGGTGCCGTGGCTGTCGTCGTCGAAATTCGCCATGACCTCGATCGTCATCATGGATGTGTGGAAGAACACCGGGTTCTTCATGATCATCCTGATCGCGGCGCTGCAGGGCGTGCCCAAGCCGATCATGGACGCTGCCTCGATGGATGGCGCCTCGGCCTGGCGACGGTTCAGCCGCATCACGCTGCCGTTCATTTCGCCGGTGCTGTTCTTCTGCATCGTCTTCGCCTCGATCGGGGCGCTGCAGGTATTCGAGTCGATCATGATCCTCACCGGCGGCGGCCCAGGGGACTCCACCCGCTCGCTGTCGATCTACCTGGTCGACGAGGCGTTCGGCAGCTTCGAGCTCGGCTATGCCGCCGCGGTCAGCGTCATCATGATGATCCTCGTCCTCATCATCACCATCATCCAGATCATCGGCTCGCGCCGTTGGGTGCGGGAGTAGGACCCATGCAGACCAGAGCCATGCAGACGCGCGAAGCCAAGAAATGGGTCGACCGCGCCATCATCGCGGTGCTGCTGCTGATGGGCATCCTCATGCTGATGCCGTTCTTCTGGCTGTTCTCGATGTCGTTCCGACCGGCCGCAGAAGCCTACAAGATGCCGCCGAGCTTCCTGCCGCCCAGCTTCGACCTCAGCAACTATGAGACTGTGCTGGCTTCGTCAGTGCCGTTCCTGAAAATCTACTGGAACAGCCTCTATGTGGCGGTGCTGGTGACCATCGGCCAGCTCGTCACCTGCACGCTCGCCGCCTTCGCCTATGCGCGGCTCAGGTTTCCGGGGCGCGATAGCCTGTTCTTCGTCATGCTGATCGGGCTGATGTTCCCGGCGCAGGTGACGATCCTGCCGATCTACCTGGGCTATGCCAAGCTCGGGCTGCTCAATAACCCGCTGGGCCTGGTGCTGATGGGGCTCACCTCGAGCTTCGGGGTGTTCATGCTGCGCCAGTTCCTGCGCTCGCAGCCCAAGGAGTTGGAGGAGGCGGCGCTGATGGATGGCGCGGGCTACTTCAAGATCTTCTGGCGCATCTCGCTGCCGCAGCTGATGCCGGCGCTCGGGGCGCTCGCCATCATCACCTTCACCGGGGCGTGGAACGCCTATTTCCAGCCGCGGGCGCTGATCACCTCGCAGGATGCGATGACCCTGCCGATCGCGATGGACCTCTTACGCGGCTACATGAGCCAGGGGAATCTCTCGGTCGTGATGGCCGCGATGAGCATGGCCATTCTCCCCGTCGTTCTCCTTTTCCTCGTCGCCCAGAAGATGGTGATCGAGGGCGTCACCTTCTCAGGCATCCGGGCCTGACCAATGGATTTTCAGATGACCAAGACCGACCAGCGTTTCATCTACGAGGGCGACCGCACGGCCCATATCGCTTTCCCGCTCGGCGGCATCGGCGCCGGCGGGCTGGCGCTCTCGGGCAGCGGCCGGCTGGTCGACTGGTCGATCCGCAACCGGCCGGGGCTGCAGAGCTTCAACGGCTACAGCCATTTCGCCATCAAGGCGGAGGCCGGCGGCGAGCTGCTCGATGCGCGGGTGCTGAACGGGCCCTATGAGGGGCTGCCCACCGGCTCGCCGACGACGCGGAAATTCTTCGACGGTTTTGGCTGGGGCGCCAACCGCAACACGCTGGCCGGCGTGCCGCACTTCGAGGCGACCACCTTCACGGGCACCTTCCCGGTGGCCGAGGTGGCATTCCACGACGCAACCTTCCCGGGCCGAGTGAAGCTCACGGCCTGGAGCCCGTTCATCCCCACCAACGAGCGCGATTCCTCGCTGCCGGCGGCGATGTTCGAGATCGAGGTGACCAACACCGGCAAGGCACCGATCGACTACAGCATCGGCGGCACGCTGGGGAACCACGGCTGTCAGAACGGCCGGCACAGTTTCGCCGAGGCTGATGGAGTAAAGTCGCTGCTGCTGACCGCCGCCGACGAGCTGCCGGACTGGCAGACCGGCGACGTCTCGATCGCCACCGATGCCGGCGATGTCGACCATCTCGACTACCATTTCCGCGGCCAGTGGTTCGACGATCTCAACCTGTTCTGGCGCGAGTTTGCTCGGGCCGGCCGGCTGCCCGAGCGGCACTATGACAAGCCGCGGCTCAACAAGAACATGTTCGACCAGCCCGAGCACGGCACGCTCGCCGCCCGCGTAACCGTGGCGCCGGGGGTGACGAAGACCGTGCGGTTTGCCATCGCCTGGCATTTCCCGGTCGGGCAGGTGTATTGGCGGCCGGGGCAGGTCAACGGCGAGACCGGCACCTGGCGCAACTACTATGCGAGCCAGTGGGCGAATTCCGGCGCGGTGCTGGCCGAGGCCTTCGCGCGCTGGGACGAGCTGCGGGCGCCGACCTTTGCCTTCCGCGACACGCTGTTTGGTACCAGCCTGCCGGTCGACATCATCGATGCGGTGCAGGGAACGATGAGTATCCTGCGCACCGCGACGGTGATGCGGCTCGACAACGGCGAACTCTGGGCCTGGGAAGGCCAGTTTACCGACGGAGGCAGTTGCGAGGGCTCCTGCACCCACGTGTGGAACTACCAGCAGACGCTGCCCTACCTGTTCCCCGGACTCGAACGCACGCTGCGCGAGACCGACTATACCTATAACCAGCTGCCCAATGGCGGGCTGACTTTCCGGCAGATCATCCCGCTCGGCTCGGCCTTCTTCCCATTGAACCCCTGCGCCGACGGCCAGTTCGGCTCGATCATCAAGACCTATCGCGATTGGAAGATCTCCGGCGATACCGAATGGCTGAAGCGCTACTGGCCCAAGGTGAAGGCGGCGCTCGAGTATGCCTGGTCGGCCGACAACCCGGACCAGTGGGATCCGGAGCGCACGGGCATCCTGTGGGGCCGCCAGCACCATACGCTCGACATGGAGCTGTTCGGGCCCAATTCCTGGCTTTCGACCATGTATGTGGCGGCGCTGAAGGCCGGCGCCGAGATGGGCCGCGCCGCCGGTGACACCGGCTTTGCC
>JAEUMC010001000.1 GCA_016793415.1 Devosia sp.
GCCCTACTGACTGCTCGGTCATGTACTTAATAACTGACTGGTCAGTCATTTGCAAGAGCTGTCCTGGAGCTCAGAATCGGCGCCCGATTGAGTCAACTTTCGACTAACCGGCGATGCTCACGTTGACATCACGCAGGCCAAACGACCCCCGTCCTAAGGTGCATCTGTCCCCGTGCGGCGGACCCCCCAAGCGCGGCCGGTAGCTGAAACCTCCTCAGCCACCGGCCGCGGCTGGTCTGCCAAACCGACGGCCCTCCCCACGCCCCCGAAACGGGGAGGGCCCCTTCGGACTTCCTGTCGATCACAGGGCTGGCCAACACGGTCCGCTCACATCCTCGCGCTGCGGCATGCGGGCACTTTCGCGATCGGGCGGGACTGCCTATGTTTCCCTGGCGTTGCCGAGTTCCGGTTCGAAGGCGCTCCAATATTCTCCCAAGGACTCCTCCCCATGTTCGACGCGTTGCGCTCCATCTTCCAGAGACCCGATGCCACTGTGCTCAGCATGGAGCCCAAGCTGGCCGTTGCCGCCCTGCTGGTGCACCTGGCGGCGATCGACGGGCAGATCAGTCCGGCCGAGCGGCAGGCGCTTGAAGGCACGCTGATGGACTATTACGAGCTCGGCGAGGACGAGGTGAAAAAGCTCATCGTCGAGGCGACCAAGCGCGACCAGGAGTCGGTGGATTTCTACCGCTTCACCTCGGCGCTGAGCTCGCTGGACGAGGGCGAGAAGGTCGAGATCATCCGGATGATGTGGCAGGTGGTGTTCGCCGACAAGCGTAACCACGAGCTCGAGGACAACATGGTGTGGCGCATCGCCGAGCTGATCGGCGTATCATCGCGCGATCGCACGGTGCTGCGCAACCAGATGGCGAGGACCTGACGCGATGATCATCATCACCACCACGCCGACGCTCGAGGGCCGGCCGATCCGCGACTATCTCGGCATCGTCACCGGCGAGGTGATCGTCGGCGCCAATATCTTCAAGGATCTGTTCGCCGGCATTCGCGACATCGTCGGTGGCCGGGCCGGCGCCTACGAGGGCGCGCTCAGGGACGCGCGCAATGCGGCGTTCGACGAGCTACGCGCCGAAGCGCAACGGCTCGGAGCCGATGCCGTGGTGGCGGTCGATATCGACTACGAGGTGGTCGGACAGGCCGGCTCGATGCTGATGGTGTCGGTGTCAGGCACGGCGGTGCGGTTGTAGGTTGGGGGGCCACAGCCACCGGCGCCAGCGTAGACCGCGCTAGCGCTTCCACGCCTCGAACTTCCCGACAAATTCCGGCTCGCCCGCCTCGCAGTCGAAATCCTTCGCCGTGGTGTCGGCAGCTTTTTGCGCCAGGGCTTCGGCATCCGGGTTGGCCAGGGCATCGACATAGGCGATGTGGCAGGTCGCACCGGGGCTGATCTTGGTCACCACCAGCACCTCGCCCTCGGGCTTGCCCGCTTCGCCCTTGGTGAAAAAGCGCAGGATCGAGGCGAACGGCTTCCAGTAGCCATCGGCGTTGGAGACGCGCCACTCGATCTTGTCGCCGAGCCGGTTGGGCGGCTGCAGCTGCTGTTTGGCCGCCTTCTCGGTGGTCGAGTTGAGCCCGTAGGACACCGACATCCTCAAGTCGCTCTCCGACACCATCACCGGCATGCCCTTGAGGCCGGTGCAGGCCCAGGTGGAGCCGAAATCGTCCGACTGCATCACGGTGCAGTCGAGGTTGAGGTCGAGACCGGTTTCGCTCGATTCGATCTGCTGGGCGTTAGCCGGTGCGAGCCAAAGCCCGATGGCGACATAAAGCGCACTGGCGAAAACCCGTCCGATCACGGCAAATCCTCCTTGAGGCTGCATGCCCCCCGCGCATTCGTATGCCTTGCAATCATGGCCTCGGATGGGCCACAACCCGCCCAGTTACACTTCAAGGCAGACCCCAAGGCATACCTGATGAATATCGACGCGATCCCGATCGGCAAGAACCCCCCCGACGACCTCAACGTGATCATCGAGGTGCCGCTGGGCGGCGAGCCGATCAAGTACGAGATCGACAAGGCCTCGGGGGCGCTGTTCGTCGATCGCTTCCTCTATACGCCGATGCGCTATCCGGGGAATTACGGCTTCGTGCCGCACACCCTGTGTGGCGATGGCGATCCGCTCGACGTGATCGTGATGAACTCGCGCCCGCTGGTGCCGGGCGCCGTGGTGCGCTGCCGGCCGTTCGGCGTCCTGTTCATGGAAGACGATGGCGGCAAGGACGAGAAGATCCTCGCCGTGCCGGTTTCGAAGCTCACCAAGATGTATGACGGGATCAACGACATCACCGACATGCAGCCGATCCAGCTCGAGCGGGTGAAGCACTTCTTCACCCACTACAAGGATCTCGAGCCGGGCAAGTGGGCCAAGATCGAAAAGCTCGGCGGCGTCGCCGATGCCCGCCAGGTGATCCTCGAATCGATCGAGCGCGCCAAGGCGTCGAAGTAAGCACGGTCGAGCCCCTCGGGTCGGCAATTCTGCCGCAATGCTTGTCCCGCCAATTGTGAGTCCCATATCGGGGGCTCACCATTGGAGGATCGGGATGAAAGCCGTACTGACCGCACTCGCCACGACGCTGCTCTCAACCGGCGCGCCCCTGGCGCAGAGCCCGAGCAATGCGGCGATTGCCGACGTCCTGGTCGAACGGATCGATACCGCCGAGCAGAATGTCGGCATCGCCGTCGCGGTGATCGAGAACGGCGCGCCGCGCTTCGTCGTGCATGGCCATCCGGCGCTGGGCGACAGCAGGGCGATCGACGAACACACGGTGTTCGAGATCGGCTCGGTCACCAAGCTGTTCACCAATGTGCTGCTCGCTCAGGAGGTGCTGGCGGGCAAGATCGACCTCGATGCACC
>JAEUMC010001001.1 GCA_016793415.1 Devosia sp.
GACCATCATGCTGGCTTCGGCCGAAGAACCGGCGCAGCGCGTGGTGCCGACCTTTGAGGTGGTGGCGCCCGTGCCGGTGTTCCGCAGCAAGTCCGAAGGCGGCATCAATGTTGCTGCCCTGCCGCCCGGCATCGACACCAAGGCCTTCGAGGCGGTCGGCGCGCCGGTCCCGGCGACCAAATCCGCCCGCATCCAGCTCGCCACCCGCTCGCCGCTCGGCGGTGAAGAGGGCCAGACCGCCGTCGCGGCACTCGCCGCCATCGACCAGCCGCTGCCCAAGCCGCGTGTGCTGATGTCGCCCAAGGCCGACGAGATGGTCACCGCCTATGTCGCGACCAGCCCCGACCCGGGCGCCGAACAGGCGCTGAAGATGATCATCGAGCGCGAGAATGCCGTGGTGCCGGAACTGCCGAGCAAGGACAAGCTGCTCGGCGCCGGCAACATCCAGACCGCCTCGCTCGGCGGCCCCGAGACCTTCTCGACGCTCAAGGGCATGTTCGACATGACCTTCAACTCGCTCAGCGGCAACGGCGCCTCCGAGCCGATGCAGCAGGCGCTGGCCGACCTGGCGCTGAGCCGCCAGCCGAACCAGTCGATCGAGCTGCGTGACATGGACCTGGTGGCGCCCGAGATCGACCACGTCAACGATACCCTGGTGCAGCCGGTGCCGATGACCACCGCGTTCTGGGCCGAGATGACCGAAGCCGAGGGTTACCTCGAAAAGGGCACCGAACTCGGGCCGCTCACCGGCCGTGTCGCCTTCCTTCCCGACAACGCCGCAATTCCGGCCTACGACCGCTTCGTGACGGATGGTTTGCAGCTCGTCGCTGAACGCTAAAAGGCCGCGCCCGCAGGGCGTTGCAATGCCGAACCTGAGCCTCTAAGTCTCTAATCGAGAGACCGGCCCCGTTCCGGCGAAGGATCGGTATTTTGGACAAGTCGCAGACACCGCTGCTCGATCGCGTATCGACGCCAGCCGACCTCAAATCCCTGTCACGCGACGAGCTTCGCCAGGTCGCCGACGAGTTGCGCGCCGAGGTGATCGACGCCGTGTCGGTGACCGGTGGGCATCTGGGCGCCGGGCTCGGCGTGGTCGAGCTGACCGTCGCCATCCACGCCACCTTCGATACCCCCAACGACCGCCTGATCTGGGATGTCGGCCACCAGGCCTATCCGCACAAGGTGCTGACCGGTCGCCGCGACCGCATCCGCACGTTGCGCCAGAAGGACGGGCTATCGGGCTTCACCCGCCGTGCCGAGAGCGCCTACGATCCGTTCGGCGCCGGCCATTCCTCCACCTCGATCTCCGCCGGGCTCGGCATGGCCGTGGCCTCCGACATCAAGGGCGAGAAGCGCAACGTCATCGCGGTGATCGGCGACGGCGCCATGTCTGCAGGCATGGCTTACGAGGCGATGAACAATGCCGGCGCCATGGATGCCCGGCTGATCGTCATCCTCAACGACAATGACATGTCGATCGCCCCGCCCACCGGCGCGATGCGCTCCTATCTCGCCAAGCTGGTCTCCGGCCCGGTCTATCGCGGCTTCCGCGACACCGCCAAGTCGATCACCGAGAAGATGCCGAAGCTCATTCACGAGACGGCGCGCAAGACCGAGGAGTTCGCTCGCTCGTTCTTCACCGGCGGCACGCTGTTCGAGGAACTCGGCTTCTTCTATGTCGGCCCGATCGACGGCCATAACCTCAACGACCTGCTCGACGTGCTGCAGAACGTGCGCGACGCCGAGTCCGGTCCGATCCTCATCCACGTGGTGACCAAGAAGGGCAAGGGCTACGGCCCAGCCGAGAACTCCGCCGACAAGTACCATGGCGTCAACAAGTTCAACGTCATCACCGGCGCCCAGACCAAGCCGCAGTCGAACGCGCCGTCTTACACTTCGGTATTCGCGCAGAGCCTGATCGAGGAGGCCAAGGCCGACGACCGCGTCGTCGCCGTCACCGCCGCCATGCCCAACGGCACCGGCCTCGACAAGTTCGCCGAACTGTTCCCCACCCGCAGCTTCGACGTCGGCATCGCCGAACAGCACGCCGTGACCTTCGCCGCCGGCATGGCGACCGAGGGACTGAAGCCGTTCTGCGCCATCTACTCGACTTTCCTGCAGCGCGCCTATGACCAGGTGATCCACGACGTGGCGGTGCAGGGCCTGCCGGTCCGTTTCGCCATCGATCGCGCCGGCTATGTCGGCGCCGACGGCCCCACTCACGCCGGCAACTACGATGCCGCCTATCTCGGCGCCATCCCCGGCATGGTGGTGATGGCTGCCGGCGACGAGGCCGAGCTGCGCCACATGGTGGCGACCGCCGCCTCCTATGACGAGGGCCCGATCGCCTTCCGCTACCCGCGTGGCGATGGGCTCGGCGTCGAACTGCCGCCGCGCGGCAGCGTGCTTGAAATCGGCAAGGGCCGGATCCTGCGCGAAGGGAAATCTGTGGCGCTGGTCAATTTCGGCACCCGGCTCGGCGAAGTGATCGCCGCTGGCGAAAAGCTGATGGCCTATGGGCTGAACCCCACCATCGCCGACATGCGCTTCCTGAAGCCGCTGGACGAGGCGCTGCTCGCCCGGCTGGCGCGGGAGCACGAGGTGCTGATCACCATCGAGGAAGGCGGCATCGGCGGCTTCGGCAGCCACGCCGCGACCTTCCTTGCCAGCCACGGCCTGCTCGACGGCAAACTGAAGTTCCGCCCGCTGATGATCCCCGACGTGTTCACCGAACAGGCCGGCGTGAACGACATGTACGCCGCGGCAGGGCTGGATCGAGCGGGGATCGTGGCGACGGCGCTGGCGACGCTCGGGATCGACACTGCAGCCGCGCAGCGGACGACGAAGGCTTAGGTTCTTCATACTGATAGAGACGGCCCCCTCCCAGCCTCCCCCCTTAAAGGGGGAGGTGAAGGGTCGAGGCTCTGTCTTCGATCGTGCCAATCACACCGGCAGGCATCTCCCCCTTTATGGGGGAGGATGGGAGGGGGCCGTCTGCCGGCAGATCGCAACGGCCCAAGAATCAGCTAACCACATCCCATGCAGGTCGCGATCGACATGGGTGTGGCGCAGGGTGGCGCCGAGGCGAAGCTCGATCTCGAGGAACTGCTGGCCACCCGATTGCTGGTGCAGGGCAATTCGGGCTCCGGCAAATCCCACCTGCTCCGCCGCCTGCTCGAACAGAGCGCCCCCTGGGTGCAGCAATGCATCGTCGACCCGGAAGGCGATTTCGTCACCCTCGCCGACAAGTACGGGCATCTCGTCGTCGATGCCTCGCGCTCCGAGAGCGAACTCACTACCATTGCCGCCCGCGTCCGCCAGCACCGTGTCTCGGTGGTGCTGAGCCTCGAAGGGCTGGATGTCGAGCAGCAGATGCGCTGCGCCGCTGCCTTCCTCGGTGGCCTGTTCGATGCCGATCGCGACTACTGGTATCCAATGCTGGTGGTGGTCGACGAAGCCCAGCTGTTCGCCCCCGCCATTGCCGGCGAAGTCTCCGACGAAGCGCGCAAGCTGTCGCTTGGCGCCATGACCAACCTGATGTGCCGCGGCCGCAAGCGCGGCGTTGCCGGGGTGATCGCCACGCAGCGGCTGGCGAAGCTCGCGAAGAACGTCGCCGCCGAGGCCTCGAACTTCCTGATGGGCCGCACCTTCCTCGATATCGACATGGCCCGCGCCGCGGACCTGCTCGGCATGGAGCGGCGGCAGGCCGAGATGTTCCGCGATCTCAACCGCGGCCATTTCGTCGCGCTCGGCCCCGCCATGTCGCGCCGTCCGCTGCCCATGGTGATCGGTCCGGTGGAAACCTCGGCCCGCTCCTCGAGCCCCAAGCTGATGCCGCTGCCCGATACCCCTGTTGACGCCAAGGACCTGATCTTCGCTCCGGTGCCCGAAGCAGTGCGCCCCGTGCGGCGCCCGCCACCACCGCCGCCGCCCTCCACCAACGATCTCCTCGCCCAGCTGGTACGTACCCAGGTGCCGCAGCCGACGCGCCCTGACGAAACGCCGGTCGATGCCGAGGAACGGGACCGCGCCATCGACGACGTGGTGCGCGAACTGCTCGAGGACCGCGACGCCGCTTATCGCTCGGTGGCGGTGCTCTACCAGGATTTCCTCGTCCGCTGTCGCATCCGGCGCGTGCCGGGCGAGGCCCTGGCGCTGCCGGCCTTCCGGCGCAAGCTCGCAGTAGTGCGGGCCGGGGTGGCCGAGGAGACGGCGCAATCCGAGACCTGGCAGACCGCGCTGGCGCTATCGCACCAACTGGCCGACGACGTGCAGGGCGTCTTCCTCGTCCTTGCCCGCGCTGCCGTCGAAGCCCTGCCCTGCCCCTCCGACGCCACTCTGGCGCGGGCCTACGGCACCCATTCCACCGGCCGGGCCCGGCGGCTCCTCACCTATTTCGAGGAACGCGGGCTGCTGGTGGTGCGCATGGACCTGCGCAACCAGCGCATTGTCGCTTTCCCCGATCTCGGCGCCGAAACCGCCCCAGGCAGCCCGGATGCCCCCGACTATGGCGATCGGGCTGCGGCGGAGTAGCTGCCAGGCCGGCGCGAGCTGACCCCCACCCCTGTCCCCTCCCCCTAAACATGGGGAGGGAGACGACAGTCTCGATATCAGTGTGAGGGTCTCCCTCCCCTTCCTTAGGGGGAGGGATCAAGGGTGGGGGTCAGCCCGCACCGGCGCGGGTGTTTTCTCCGCCCCACCAAAACCGTGTGATTCAAATCTCACCGGATTTCGTCTATTTAGTCTATCATTCCCATAGGGATTATTGAGTGAAACGCCGATCGGGCTACGATCTGGGCACCTTCCGGAGATGACCGGAACCCAGATTTCGCACCCGAAAGGATCGCACCGTGATCTCAATCAGACGCCGCACGCTCGGAGCGCTCGCCGCCCTGCTGCTCGCCGGCACCATCATCAGCCCCAGCTTTGCCCAGGACGCGCCGGTCCAGGGCGGCACGCTGATCTATCTCGAGCAGCAGGCCCACACCAACCTCTACCCGCCGGCGGGCGGCTTCTATCCGAATGGCGGCGTGCTCAACCAGATCACCGACAAGCTGACCTACCAGAACCCGCAAACGCTCGAGATCGAACCGTGGCTGGCCGAGTCGTGGGAGGTGAACGACACCGCCACCGAGTACACCTTCAAGCTTCGTCCCGGCATCACCTTCTCGGATGGCACGCCGCTCGACGCCAAGGCGGTCGCGGTGAACTACGACACTTTCGGGCTCGGCAACAAAGAGCTGAAATACCCGGTCTCGGAAGTGATCAACAACTACGACCACGCCGAAGTGGTCGACGACCTGACCTTCAAGTTCCACTTCAAGCACCCCTCGCCCGGCTTCCTGCAGGGCACCGCGGTGATCGGCTCCGGCATCGTCTCGCCGGCCACTCTGGCGTTGCCCTATGACGAACTCGGCGACGCCACCAAGATCGTCGGCTCCGGCCCGTTCGTGGTCGAGAGCGAGACGCTCGGCAAGGAACTGAACCTCAAAGTCCGCGAGGACTACAACTGGGGGCCGCTGAAGTTCGAGCATCAGGGCCGCGCTTATCTCGACGGCATCAAGTACCTCATCACGCCGGAAGACAGTGTCCGCATCGGCGGGCTGCTGTCGGGCCAGGCCGACATCATCCGGCAGATCCAGGCCTATGATGAGCCGCAGGTCAACGATGCCGGCTTCGAGATCTTCGCCCCCAACACCCGCGGCGTGAACAACTCGATCGCCTTCCGCCCGGACAACCCACTGGTCGCCGACCTCAAGGTGCGCCAGGCGCTGACGCTCGCCACCAACCGCCAGGAGATCGTCGACACGCTGTTCTCGGCCAACTACCCGGTCGCCACCTCGGTGATTTCGCAACACGCCGCCGGCTATGTCGATGAATCTGCGAAGCTGGTGTTCGATCAGGACAAGGCCAAGGCGCTGTTCGCCGAAGCCGGCTGGACGCCCGGGGCCGACGGCATCCTCGAAAAGGCCGGCCAGAAGCTCGATCTCACCGTCTATGTGTCACTGCCGCAGCCGCAGAACGAAGGCGTACTGCAGCTGGTGGCCCAGCAATGGGCGCAGGTCGGGGTGAAGCTCAACGTGCTGGCCGGCGACGCCGGCAGCCGCACCCTCGACCAGCTCGATCCGCTGAAGACCCCGGTCACCGTGGCGATGGTCGGTCGCGCCGATCCCGACGTGATCAAGTCCGGCTTCTATCCCAAGAACCGCGATTGGCTGCTGCAGAAGGGCGGCTCGAGCGACAAGGTCCAAACCTTCGTCGACGACAAGCTGAACGGTCTGCTCGAGGGTCTTGCCTCGGAAACCGACCGCGCCAAGCGCCTCGCCATTGCCGGCGAGATCCAGGGCTACGTGCTCGACCAGGCCTACATCATCCCGTTCTTCGAGGAACCGCAGGCCTTCGCCACCGCGCCCTACGTGCACGGCCTGGGCTTCGAGGCGGTGGGCCGCCCGAGCTTCTACAACGTCTGGCTCACCCGCTGATCGCTCTGGTCCCGGGCCAACGCCCGGGACGTCCCTCTTTCTGGAGCGCCGCCATGTCGCGCTACATCGTCGGCCGTGTCGGGCAGGCTTTGCTCGTCCTGTGGATCGCCTTCACCGCCTCGTTCCTCTTACTGCAGGCACTGCCGGGCGATGCGATCCTGATCAAGTTCCAGAACCCTGAACTGGGCCTCGGCCCGGAACAGATCGCCGCGCTGCGCGACGCCTATGGCGTCGACAGTCCGCTCTGGCAGCAATACCTCCAGGCGCTGGGCAATTTCCTCACCGGCAATTTCGGCTACTCGGTCGTCGGCAGCGTGCCGGTATCTCACGAGCTCCTGACCAACCTGCCGGCCACGGCGCGGCTTGCGAGCCTCGGCTTCACCCTCGCGGTGCTCATCGCGCTCGGCCTCGCCTTCCTCTCAACGCTGGCGCCCTTGGCGTGGCTCCGCACCGCCATCCAGTCGATCCCGTCGCTGTTCGTGTCGCTGCCGGTGTTCTGGCTCGGCATCATGCTGATCCAGATCTTCTCGTTCCGGCTCAAATGGATCTCGGTGATCAACCCCGGGGAGTTCGAAGGGCTGATCCTGCCGGTGATCACCCTCGCCATCCCGATCTCGGCGCCCTTGGCGCAGATCCTGATCCGCAATATCGACGAGGTCTCGACCCAGCCTTTCGTCGCGGTTGCCCGCGCCAAGGGCGCTTCGCCCAGCTGGGTGCTGTGGCGCCATGTGGTCAAGAACGCGCTGCTGCCGACCCTCACCATTGCCGGCATCCTGTTCGGCGAACTGCTGGCCGGCGCCGTGATCACCGAGACAGTGTTCGGCCTCAACGGCATTGGCGGGCTGACCGAGCGCTCGGTGCGCTTCCAGGACACCTCGGTGATCCAGGCGATCGTCGTGTTCTCCGCCCTCTCGTTCGTCGCCGTGAACCTCATCGTCGACCTGCTCTACCCCGTCTTCGACCCCCGCCTCCGCCGCCTGAAGGGTGCCCCAGCATGACCAGCATCGGATCGACCGACATCCTCGTCGCCAAACCGCACCGCGCCTCGGGTAACCCGCTGCTGCAACGCTTGCGCGACATCTCACCCAGCCTGGTGCTGGCCTGGGGTATCATCGCACTGGTGGTGCTGTTCGCGCTCGCGCCGTCGCTGTTCACCAGCTTCAACCCGGTGCAGGGCGTGCCGGCGGAAAAGCTCAAGGCGCCGAGCCTCGTCCACATTCTCGGCACCGATGCGCTGGGCCGCGACCTCTTCGCCCGCATCGTCTATGGCGCAGTGCACTCGCTGACCGGCGCCTTCGTCGCCGTGCTGGTCGGGCTCGTCGTCGGCACCTCGCTCGGGCTGTTCGCCGGCTCGATCGGTGGCCTCGTCGAGGAGGCGGTGATGCGGGTCGTCGATGTGCTGCTGTCGATCCCCGGGCTGCTGCTGATGCTCTCGATCATCATCCTGCTCGGCTTCGGCACGGTGAATGCCGCCATCGCCGTGGGCATCACCTCGGTCGCCGGCTTCGCGCGGCTGTCGCGCTCCGAAGTGGTGCGGGTGCGGCGCTCCGAATATGTCGAAGCGGCCTTCGGCAGCGGCGGCACCTTCCTCTCGGTGCTGTGGCGGCATGTGCTGCCCAACTCGCTGACCTCGGTGCTGGCGCTCGCCGCCTTGCAGTTCGGCGGCGCCATCCTCGCCATCTCCACCCTCGGCTTTCTCGGCTACGGCGCGCCGCCGCCGACGCCGGAATGGGGCCTGCTGATCGCCGAAGGCCGCAACTACATCTCGACCGCCTGGTGGCTCACCACCGCCCCCGGCTTCGTCGTCGTACTGGTGGTGCTGTCGGCCAACCGCATCAGCCAGGCGCTGGGAAAGGCCGGACGATGAGCACGCCCCTCCTCTCGGTCGAAAACCTGTCGGTCGCCTACCAGGAAGCCGACCGCTATGCCCGGGTGACCCACGACGTCAGCTTTGCCGTCGCGCCCGGCGAGGTGGTGGCGCTGGTCGGCGAGTCCGGCTCGGGCAAGACCACCACCGCCCAGGCGGTGATCGGGCTGTTGCCCGAGAACGGCCGCATCGAGCATGGCGCCATCCGGCTCAACGGCGAGGATATCGCCCACTGGACCGGCAAGCGCTTCGACGCCATTCGCGGCCGCCAGATCAGCCTGATCCCGCAGGATCCGACCAGTTCGCTCAACCCGGTGAAAACCGTCGGCGCACAGGTCGGCGAAATCCTCCGCATCCACGGCGAGCGGGACAGCAAAGCCATCGCCACGAGGGTGATCGAGCTATTGGCCCGTGTCGGCCTGTCCGATCCCGAACTCCGGGCTCGCCAGTACCCGCATGAACTCTCCGGCGGCATGAAGCAGCGCGTGCTGATCGCCATCGCCATCGCACTGAAGCCGCAGTTGATCATTGCCGACGAGCCGACCAGCGCGCTCGACGTCACCGTGCAGCGCCGCATCCTCGACCTGATCGACGAGCTGCGCCGCGACACCGGCACCGCCGTGCTGCTGGTG
>JAEUMC010000061.1 GCA_016793415.1 Devosia sp.
CAGTTTCGAGACCACGTCGGCGAACAGCACCAGCCCTGCCCCACCCAGCGCCACCGCCGGCACCAGCAGTCGGTGGTTGGAGCCGAACCAGAGACGGCAAAGATGCGGGATCACCAGCCCGACGAACATCACCGGCCCGGCCGCGGCGACGCTCGCCCCGGTGAGCACCGCGGCCAGCATGGCGCCGATGAAGCGCATGCGACGCGGATCGACGCCCAGCCCCTGCGAGGCGCCGTCGCCGAGCGCCAGGATGTTGAAGCTGTGCGCCATGAAGGTGCTGATCAGCAAGCCGCCGGCAGCCCAGAACACCAGTGGCAGGGCCTGATCGAAACGGGCAGCGGAGATATCGGCCGAGGTCCAGCTGAGGACGAGCCGCGAGAGGTTGTCCTCGAGGGTGAAGGTGAAGCGGACAAAGGCGAAGCTGAAGGCGCCGACGGTGACACCGGCGAGGATCAGCCGCATCGAGTCGAGCCGGCCACCGATCCCGCCGGCAATGCCGAAGGTGACAGCGCCGGCCACCACCGCGCCGATGATCGCCATGGTGTCGAGATTGCCGATGAGCAGCCCCGGGAATACCAGCCCGAGCGCTACCCCGAGCGCCGCACCCTGGTTGATGCCAAGCACCGATTCCGAGGCCAGCGGGTTGCGCGTCACTGCCTGCAGCGCCAGCCCGGCAAGCCCGAGATTGATGCCGATCAGGCCGGCGATCAGGGTGCGCGGCAGGCGCAGGTCGACCACCGCCGAGCGGGCGAGACTGCCGTCATCGATGAACAGCAGCTGCAGCACGTTACCAATGCCGACATCGCTGCGCTGCCCAATGGTCAACGACAGCAGTGCTGCGATGAGCACTGCTGTCGTGAGAAGGGCAAAGCGGAAGGCGACAGGCAAGCTTACTTCTTGAGGTTCTTGACGATCTCGACGAGGTTGGCGCCGCTGACTTCCGAGGCGATGACGCCGCGCAGGCGCGACCATTCATGGGCATTCACGTCGAAGACGTTACCGGTCTTTACCGCTTCGACATTGTCGTAGAGCGGCTGGCCGACCCAGCTGTCGGTGAGACCCGGATCGGCATACTTGCCGCGGAGGATCACCTGCGGGTTGATCTCGGAGAGCTGCTCCAGCGAGGTCTTGACGATGGCCTCTTCGTAGGTGTGGCCATCGGGGGTCGGCATGTTGTTCTTGAAGCCGAACCAGGCGAGCAGCGAGCCGTTGTAGCTTACCGGCGAGTGGAGGAAGATGCCTTCGCCATTGTCGATGATGAACTGCGCCGACCAGGCGGAGACGTCGCCGATCTCGGCCTTGAAGCCTTCCATCTTCTTTTCGTGCTCGGCGAGTCGGGCCGCCATCTCGGCATCCTTGCCAACGGCATGGGCGATGGTCTTGGCCGCCTCGAGCGCCACCTGATAGGTGCCGGTGAGGCTGTCGAAGGCGATGGTCGGAGCAATCTCGCTTAGCGCGCCGTAGATCGCCTCGTGGCGGCTGGTATCGGCGATGATCAGGTCGGGCTGCAGCGAAGCGATGACCTCGAGGCTCGGCGACTTGCGGGTGCCGACGGATTTCCAGTCGTCGCCGATCACCGCGGTGTAAGCGGGAACGATCGACTCGCGGGTATCATCATCGGCAATGCCGACGGGCGCGACACCAACGGCGGCGAGGCTGTCAACGAAGCTGTACTCGAGCACGACGATGCGCTTGGGCGCGTCGGGCACCTCGGTGGTGCCGAGGTCGTGCTTGATTTCGACCGCCTGCGCCAGGGGCGCGACGGCCAGCAGGATGGCGCCAAGAAGCGCGGCGAGGATGGCTCGGTTGAACATGATGACCCCGGGGCTGATTGGGCGCATGTTCTCTGGCCGAAAAGATGATTTGTCAACTCATGTTTTCAGCTTGGGAGCGCTAGACGGTGGCCCAAACAAAGACCCCGGCCTCTTGCGAGACCGGGGTCCGTTAGCTCAGCGAAAGGCTGCGCTTACTTCTCGATGGTGACCGCGTCGAAATACGGCACGTTCAGCGGCGAGCGCCAGAAGCCTTTCACGTAGGGCTTCATCATCATGTACTGGTTGCGGTGATACTGCGGCAGGATCACCATGTCGTTCATGATCAGCGCCTCGGCGGCGCGCATGTCGCTGAGCGACTGCTTCTCGTCATTGGTCGCCTTGGCGTCGGCGATCAGCTTGTCGTAGTCGGCGTTCGACCAGTTGGCGAGGTTGTTGGCGCTGCCGGTGACGAAGTTGTCGAGGAAGGTCATCGGGTGCGGATAGTCGGCGCCCCAGCCCATCTGGGCGATCTGGTACTCGACCTTCTGCACTTCGGGGTAGAACACCTGCCACTCGGACGCCTGGATCTTGACGTCGATGTTGAGGTTCTTCTTCCACATCTGCTGGATGGCTTCGAGCAGCTTCTCGATCGGCGGCGACGAGTAGGT
>JAEUMC010000090.1 GCA_016793415.1 Devosia sp.
CGCCGAGGCTGATGGTCATCGGCTTTTCGCAGTAGATCGCCTTGACCCCGGCTTCCGCCGCCGCAACCACCATGTCGGCGTGCAGCGGCGGCCAGGTGCAGATATCGACGATGTCGAGCCGGGCTTCGGCCAGCATCCGGCCATAGTCGGTGTAGCGGCCCTCGACGCCATAGTCGTCGGCGAAGGCCGTGAGGTTTTCCGGGCGGATATCGCAGGCCGCCGCCAGCTTGGCGTTGCCGAGCGCTTGCCAGGCATCGGCATGGATGCGGCCGATGGCGAAGCCACCGCCCCGCTCCTTGGTTCGCTCCCTGGGCCCGGTTCCCACCAGGCCGACACGATAAGTCATTACGGCACCTTCAGTTCGAGATGTTCGAGGAGGAAGGCGGCAGCCGGTGGAGGCCGGCTGCCGCCGGGGTGAACGTCCGGGGGAGGAAAGGACGCTCAGAGTTCGCCGTTGACGCAGGCCGCCATCTTGCTCAGCCCTTCCGCCACCGGTGTCGTGCCGTTGAGGACGAAATCGAGGTCGGGATCGATGCAGTTGGAGCTGATCTCGCTCCAGTTCAGCATGAACGGCGCGAAGCGGATGTAGGCCAGCGCATCGGCGTTAGGCTTGAGCGAGTCGAGGAACTCGATCTTCTGCGTGGCGTACCAGTCAAAGGCCGGGATGTTGGCCGGCGGATAGATCGCGCCGAGCGTTGCTTCCTTGTAGGCCGCCTCGAACCCGGCCTGGCCAAGGAACTCCTGCATGAAGTTCCACGCCATCTCCTTGTTCTTACTCGACTTGAGGATCGAGTAGGCGGTGCCGCCGGTCGGATAGACGCGCTTCGCGGTATCCTTGACCGGCGCCATCACCACCTTGACGCCCATGTCGCGGAACTTCTCGGGCGCTTCGACCGCCTTCCACATGCCGATGATCATCATGCCGGCCTTGCCGTTGAGGAACAGCGAGGTGCAGCCCTGATCGGCACCACCCATCGATTCGAGCGACTCGCTCGTGGGCACCGATTTGTCGGTGTACATCATGTCGATGTAGTACTGCGTCGCCGCGATCGACTCCGGCGTATCGAGCGTCGACTTGGTCGGTGCCTTGACGTCGTCGACATAGCCGCCACCACCGCCATAGAGGAACACTTCCCAGTTGCCCTTGGCCGACGAGCTCATGCAGAGCCCGTAGGCGCCCTCGCCGCCTGCGGTTGCGAGTTGCTTGGAGGCCTCGCGCATCTGGTCCCAGGTCCATTCGGCGGTCGGCTCGGCGACCCCGGCGGCCTGGAACAGTGCCGGATTGTAGAACATCAGCGCGTTGGGCTGCGCGTCGTAGGGGATGCCATAAGCCTTGCCCTCGACGGTGTAGCGGTCGATCAGGTGCGTGAAGAACGCATCGAGCGTGAAGCCCGGCGATTTCTCGAGATAGGGCGTCAGGTCCTCGAGGATATTGCGGTTGGCGAATTGCGGGAACGGTGAGTTCTCGATGCCCACGATATCGGGCGCATCGCCGCCGGCGATCTGGCTCAGGAGCTTGGCCAGGTACTGGTCCTGCGGGGTGACCTGCACCTCGATTTCGACCCCGGGATACTTGGCGTTGAACGCCTCGATCAACCCGTTCCAGCCGGCGACCTTGTCGACCGGATAGAACGAGGCGACGACCAGCTTGTTGCTGTCCTGGGCAAATGCCGCCGAACTCAGCAGCAGCGTGCCGGCGAGGACGGTGAGACCTAGTCTGTGCATTTCGGGTCCTTTCGTTTCCCTGATTGCGATGTCCGGGAGGAGTTTCGCGGCGCGGGCAGTGCGTGCCCGCGTCATCCTTTGAGGCCGGTGGTGGCGATGCCTTCGACGATCTGGCGCTGCGCCAGGAAGAACACGATCACCAGCGGCAAGACGGTGAGCACCGAGCCGGCCATCAGCACGCCCCAGTCGGTGCCGTAATGGCTCGAGGCGAGGGTCGCGATCCCCACCGTCAGCACCTTCATGGCTTCGGAATTGATGACCACCAGCGGCCACAGGAAGTCGTTCCAGAAGTAGATGAACGAGAACACGCCCACGACCGCGAGGGCCGGCTTGACCAGCGGAAGGATCACCGCGCGGAAGATGGTGAAGTGGCCGGCCCCATCGATCTTGGCCGCCTCTTCCAGCTCTTCCGGAATGGTCAGCATGAACTGGCGGAGCAGGAACGTGGCGAAGGCGCTGCCGAGGAAATACGGCCCGATGATCGCCATGTAGGTGTTGATCCAGCCGAACTCGCGCACCAGGATGAAGGCCGGGATCAGCGTCACCACCGACGGCACCATCAGGGTGGCGAGAAACAACAGGAACAGCGGCTCGCGCCCGGGGAATTTCAGCCGCGCGAAGGCATAGGCGCCCATCGACGAGAATAGCAGCTGGCCGGCGACGATCGTCACCGTGACGAACAGCGTGTTGAAGAACTGCCGCGCGAACGGGATGTAGGTGAACAGCTGCTCGTAGTTGCGGAAGGTCACCGGCTCCGGCAGCCATTGCGGCGGCATCACGAACATCTGCTCGGGCACCTTGAGCGAGGTGATCACCATCCAGAAGAACGGCAGCAGCGCCGAGAACGCCCCGAGCAGCAGCACGGCGTGGAGCAGGATGGAGGTGACAAGACGACGGGTCTTCATAACTCAGGCTCCCATGGCGCGGTTGCGGCCGAGGAAGCGCACCTGGAGCAGCGTCACGGCGAGGATGATGACGAACAGCACGTAGGCCAGCGCCGAGGCGTAGCCCATCTTGAAGAACGAGAAGCCGCTCTCCCACAGGTAGTAGACATAGACCTTGGTGGAGGTGCCCGGCCCGCCGCTGGTCATCACGTAGATCAGGTTAAACACCTGGAACGAGGCGATGATCGAGGTGGTGGTGACGAAGAAGATCGTCGGCATCAGCAGCGGCACGGTGATCGACCAGAAGGTCTGGAACGGCGTCGAGCCGTCGAGCTTGGCCGCCTCGTAATATTCCTTGGGGATGGCGCGCAGCCCGGCGAGGAACAGCACCATGTTGTAGCCGGCGGTCTGCCAGATCTGCACCACCGCCACCGAGCCCAATGCGGTGCCGCGGTTGGTCAGCCAGTCGACCCCGGCAATGCCGAAGAACCCCAGGATCGAGTTCAGCACTCCGTAGTCGGGGTGGTAGATCCACTTCCAGACCAGCGCGATAGCGACGGTCGAGGAGACATAGGGCAAAAAGAAGATCGCCTGGTAGATGGCGGTGCCCTTGATCTTCGAATTGAGCGCCAGCGCCAGCAGCAGCGACAGGGCCAGCCCGCCGGGGATGACGATCAGCGTATAGACCAGCGTATTGCCGAGGCTGTTCCAGAACTGCCGGTCGGAGAGCATCCGGACATAGTTGTCGAGCCCGATCCATTGCGGGTCGGACAGCATGTCCCAGCTGGTAAAGCTCAGGAAAAACCCGGCCACCACCGGGATCAGCGTGAACAGCCCGATGCTGACCAGGTTCGGCAACAGGAAGACGAGGGCCGGCAGCCAATCGCGGCGCATGGCCAGCGAGAGGCGCCTGGGGGGACTGATACTGGTTGCGACGGCTACCGACACTTGCTCTTCCTGCCTTGGTTGCATTGCGTGCGCGGGCCGGATGGGAGGACCCGGCCCGACACCTCAGGCCGCCATGCTGCCACGCTTTTTCAGTAGGTTGTTCAGGAAGTTACGGCTGCGACCGGCCTGCTCGATGGTGCCGCATTCGACCGACAGGGTGATCTCCCGATCCAGCGGATCGAGGATCGACAGCACCCGGTCCCAATCCACCACGCCCTCGCCGCAGGCGCAGCCGACCGGCGTGCCGGTAACCTTGCCGCGCTCCTTTTCGGAGTGCTCGAAGCTGATGTCCTTGGCGTGCACATGCATGACCCGGTCGCGCACCCGCTCCAGCGCCTCATAGGGGTCCTCGATGCCGGCGAGATAGGCATTGCCGGTATCCCAGTTCACCTGGATCCACGGCGACGGCACCAGGTCGACGATCTTCAAGAGCCCGGCGCTGGTCTTGGTGTAGACCCCGTGCGGCTCGATGCAGATGAACACCTTATGGCGCGCCGCGACCTGCGCGATGCGGCGCAGCGTGTAGTGCATCGCCTGATGCGCTTCCTCGTCATCCATCCACTCGGGCTTCAGCATCTCGTCCGAGTTGAGGAATTTGGTGCCGACGAAGCTCGCCAGCACCGCGGCGCGGGTCAGCCGTGACACCGCCGCCTCGGGCTTCATCAGCGGGCTGTGTGCCGAGAGGCTGGCAACCTGCACACCGTGGCGGGCACAGATCTCGGCCATCAGCAGCGGGTCTTCTTCCATCGAGAACGAGTGGAAATAGCCCACTTCGCTCAGCAGCTCGTAGCCGGTATGCACCATCGGCTCGATCCAGCGATAGCCGAGCTCGGCCGCCACCTTCACCCCGGCGCGGAAATCCATATCCGCCGAGCGCACGAACTCCATGTTCACCGCAACTTTATACGTGGCCATCAGCCCAACTTCCCTTCGAATTGCCTCTTGGCGGCAACGCTCCGCCGTGCCCCGCCCAGTCGGGCGGCGGCGCCTAGTGAACTTCCGGGCTCGACCCCGAACGTTCGATTTCGTAAGTTTTCCTCCACGCGCCCCGGTTGTTTTGGGCTGCATTTCGGATGGTAGGGTTAGCCATGACGACAGACGCTGTCTTTCAGGATTCGCCGTCGGTAAATTCTGCAAGTTTTTTGCCAGATCCGGCCTTGCCCAGTTTCAAGGCGCTGGACGACGTCTATTACGCCGATACCTGCACCCCGCTGACCGCGGCGGTGGAAGCCGGCCAGGTCAACATGTCGGCCCTCGTCCGCGGCCACTATCCCGGCACGCCGCTGGGTGATGCAGAGGTGCCGGGGGTCCGCACCGTCGGCTATTGGGATGCCTCGCAGCACCAGAACTGGGGCCTCGACTGGCACCGCAACGAGGGCATCGAGATCACCTATCTCGCCCGCGGCCAGCTCGACTTCGCCGTCGACGATCGCGAGTGGCCGCTGCGCTCCGGCCAGGTCACCATCACCCGGCCGTGGCAGCGCCACCGCGTCGGCAATCCCAATGTCGGCCCGTCGCGGTTGCACTGGTGCATCCTCGACGTCGATACCCGCCGCCCCAACCAGAAATGGCACTGGCCGAACTGGCTGGCGCTGTCATCAGACGATCTTGGCCGGCTGACCCAGTTGCTGCAGCACAACGAGCATCCGGTCTGGCCGGCCGGCCGCGATGTCGACGAGACCTTCGAGGCGATGGCGCAATGCGTCACCAACCCGAACCTTCGGACCCGCGATTCCCGGCTGCGCCAGCTGGTCAGCCGCCTGTTGATCGATGTGCTCGAACTGCTCGAGCGCCAAAGCGTGGTGCTCGACGAAGAGCTGTCCTCGGCCCGCCGCAGCGTGCAGCTGTTCCTCAGCGAGCTCGACAACTACCTCGATCGCAAATGGAGCCTCGGCGACATGGCGGAGAGTTGCGAGTTGGGTCGCACCCGCTTCGCCCAGTACTGCCAGGAGCTCACCAACATGTCGCCGGTCGAATACCTGACCAGCCTCAGGATGAGCCGCGCCGCCGAGCTGATCCGGCTCGAGCCGAAACTGCAGATCACCGAGATCGCCTTCCGCTGCGGCTACGAAAGCTCGCAATATTTCTCGGCCGCCTTCACCAAGCATTTCGGCATGTCGCCGCGCGCCTGGCGCACCCGGGGAGCCCTCGCATGAGCACCACCCCACCGGTGATCCAGCGCTTCATCGACGCCACCAATGCCGGCGACACCGCCGCCTTCCTCGCAGCCTTCACTCCCGACGCCTTCCTCAGCGACTGGGGGAGCGAGTTCACCGGGCGCGCCGGCATCGCAGCCTGGAACGAGACCGACAATATCGGCGTCCAATCGAAGTTCCGGCTGCTGGAGGTCGAACCGAATGGGGCGGATGCTTACCGGGTGCGGCTGGCGGTAAGCGGCAACGGCTACAACGGCGAGGGCACGATGGCGTTCACGCTGACCGGCGGGCGGATCTCGCGGTTGGTGATCAGCTAAGGCGGTGCGCTTGGCGCCCCTCACCCCGACCCTCTCCCCAGAGGGGCGAGGGGGCGATAGGCTCACTGGCCGTGCCACACGCGTCCCCTCGCCCCTCTGGGGAGAGGGTTAGGGTGAGGGGCAGCCAAGCACACCGGATTAGCGGCCCCTACCGCACAATCTCATACAACCGCTTCAGCACGTGCCGGGACCTTAGATCCTCGGGATCGCCGCGCATCTGGTTCATCGTATAGCTGAACCCCACCTGCTCGGTCGGCCATCCCCCATGGATCGAGCCGCCGGCCCCTGAGTGTCCGAACGCATCGGGCGCCGGGCCGAACCGGCCTTGCGGCGTCTGCAGCGCCCAGCCGACGCCGAACGCCATGGCTTCGGCGATATAGGGGTCCATGAACCGGCTCTGCTCGGCTCGTCCCAGGGCAACCGTCTCCGGCTTCAAAATCTCTACCCCGTCAATGCTGCCGCCCTGCGCCATACAGCCATAATAGCGCGCCATCGCCCGCGCCGTGGCGATGCCGCCGGCGCCGCCGATCTCGGCCGCATGGTAGGCGCGGCTGTTCCAGGCGAGTTCTTCGGGAAACAGCGGCGGGTTGCCCCAGATCGAATGAAACACCGGGTCGGCCCGCTGCTCGTCACCGAATGCCTCGTGATAGGGCAGCATGCCCGGCCCGAGTTCGATCCGCCCCACCCGCGGCTCCAGCGCCTCGGGCAGCCCGATATAGGCTTCGAGCCCCAGCGGGGTGGCAATCTCCTCGGCGAAGAACCGGCCCAGCGTCCGCCCGTCGATCCGTCGCACCAGCGCTCCGACCAGCCAGCCGATAGTGACCGCGTGGTAGCAATGGTAGGCGTTGGGGTCGGCGGCCAGCGGCTGCGCCGCCAGCAGCGCTTCCATCCGTTCGTAGTCGGTGTAGTCGGCGGCGCTCAGCGGCGTCGCGATCCCCGGCAGGCCGGCAGCATGCGAGGTGACGTGCCGCACCAGCACCCGCGCTTTGCCGTTCTGGGCGAATTCTGGCCAGTAGGTCGCGACCGGCGCATTGAGATCGAGCTGCCCGCGCTCCACCAGTTTCAAGACGCACCCGGCGAACAGCCCCTTGGTGCCCGAATAGATCACCTGCAGCGTATCGGCCTGCCACGGCCGCCCCGGCGCAGCCATGCCGCCCCAGAGGTCGACGACGAGCTTGCCCTTGTGCACCGCGGCGAAACCCGCCCCGACATCGCCGCGCACCGTGAAGTTACGCGCAAACTCCTCCGCCACCGCCTCGAACCCCGGCGCCACATGCCCCTGCACCGGCGCCGATTGCGATTGATAGTTCATTGGCTCCCCCGCCTAACACTCTCTGCCGGTGCGTGGGGCCACCCCCACCCTTGATCCCTCCCCACAAGGGGGAGGGAGACGCAGACTGATGCTTCGGTTCCTTCGACTCCCTCCCCCGGGGCGACCTCTTGTCGTCCCCTTGTGGGGAGGGCAGCAAAGCTTGTGAGCGAAGCGAACTAGCGTCGCTGGGTGGGGGTGGCCCCACGCTCCGACCTCGTCATCAATCCCCATGCCCCACAGCATCGAACGCCTCGCCGCCCGCCATGAGGTTCAGCACTTCCTCGCGGGTCTTCTCGCCGCGCCTGAACTGGCTCGCCACCCGCCCCTGGATCAGCACGGTGAAGCGATCCCCCACACTCAGCGCGTGCGTCGCATTGTGGGTGATGAACACCAGGGCGATGCCCTGCTCGCGCGCCTGCTTGATCAGGTCGATGACGATCTTGCTTTCCTTCACCCCCAAAGCCGCGGTGGGCTCGTCGAGGATCAGGAGCTTCGCGCCGAAATACAGCGCCCGGGCGATGGCCAGCGCCTGTCGTTCGCCGCCCGACATGGTGCCCACCAGTTGCTCGGCATCGGCGATGCGGCGGATGCCCATCAACCGGATCTGTTCGAGCGCGATGCGATTGGCGGTCTGGTGGTCGAGCCGCCGGAACGGCCCCCAGCCCTTGGTCGGTTCGTTCCCCAGAAAGAAGTTGCGCGCCACCGAGATCAAGGGGATCGAGCCCACATCCTGGTGCACCGTGCCGATGCCATGCGCCTGCGCGTCGCGTGGCGAGCGGAAGGTCACCGGCTTGCCGTCGAAGGTGAGTTGGCCGATGGTCGGCGACGTCACCCCCGACATGATCTTGATCAGCGTCGACTTGCCGGCGCCATTGTCGCCGAGCAGGCAATGTACCTCGCCCGGGTGGGCTTCGAGGCTGACATCGTTCAACGCGATATTGTTGCCGAAGGTCCGGGTGACGCCTTCGAGCGTCATGAGCGCAGCCATCAGAGTTTCTTCTTTCCCCGGTTCAGCGCCAGCTCGCGGATCAGGTTGTTGGTGAGCACGGCGATCACCAGCAGCCCGCCGATGAAGGTGGCGAGCCAGTCGGTGGGCCAGCCGGTGTAGAACAGCCCGAGGCTGACGATGCCGTAGATAAAGGTGCCGAGCACGATGCCGATCACCGAGCCGAAGCCGCCCGAGAGCAGCACCCCGCCGATCACCGCCGCAATGGCGGTCTGGAACACATAACCCTGGCCCGAGGCGGCATTGCCCTGGTTGTACATCACCGCCGACATGATGCCGACGAAGGCCGCCGACACCGCCGTCCAGATGAAGAGGATCAGCTTGACCCGGGCGACGGGGACGCCGGCGCGCCGCGCCGCATCGGGGTTACCGCCGGTGGCAAAAATCCAGTTGCCGAAGCGGGTCTGTTTCAGCACCCAGGCGGCGAGGATGGCGGCGAGGAGGTACCAGAGCACGGCGACGTTGAAGAACATCCATTTCGAGCCCAGCACCGCCTCGGCCCAGCCGGCATCCTTCAGCGACACGTTCGATGAGCCCGAGATCAGCCGGCTCAGCCCCAGCGCCGTGCCGGCGAGAATGAAGTTCGAGGCGAGCGTCACGATGAAGCTCGGAAGCTTGGTGGCATTGACCAGGAGCGCATTGAAGCAGCCGACCCCGACGCCCATGGCAAGCGCCATGGTGATGGTGAGCTCGATCGGCAGGCCATAGAAGCCGGTGCCGAGCGCCACGATGATCGAGGCGGCGCCGACCACCGAGCCGGTCGACAGGTCGAACTCGCCCGAGATCATCAGCAAGCCGACCGGCAGCGCGATGATCCCCAGCTCCGCCGCGGTGTTGAGCCAGCCCGCCGTGCCGGGGATCGAGAAGAACCCCGAGGCGCCGCCGACGATGACGAAGAAGATGTAGATCACCAGCGCCGCGATCAACGGCCCGATCCACACGACCCTGAGCAGGCGCTCGACGAGGCCGAACCGGGTCGGAGGCGGAGCAGGCGGATCGGCGATAGTGGTTTCCATGGCAGAGGTCATTTCATCAGGTCCGTCGGAGTTCGAAGGCTAGCGCGGAAGGCAGGGGTGAAGCGAGGGTGGTGCCGGCAACGGGGCTGATAAGCCGGTGCGGAAAACGCCCCCCACCCCTGTCCCCTCCCCGCAAGGGGGGAGGGAGACGCTCACACCAGCGCCGGTGTTCTGGTCTCCTCCCCCCTTGCGGGGGAGGGACAGGGTGGGGGGTGCTCTTCACGCACCGAACTATCCCCGGGCCGTGCGCAATCGTAAGCAGTTCGGGCGGGGGTGCGTCCAACTCCCCCGCCCTGCCCTGCCCGTCAGTTCGCGCCGCGCGAACCCGGGATGGTCTTGTTGACCTCGAGCACCGCCGCGGCATTTTCCTGCGTCACCATGTACGGGCCGACGCTGATCACGCCCGACGGGGCCATCTTGTACTTGTTGTACATCAACGGGATCATCACCCCGTAATAGCCCTGCAGGAACGGCTGCTGGTCGGAGGCAAAGCTCATCTCGCCGGCGGCCACCGCCTCGAGCACGGCATTGCCGAGATCCATGGTGCCCAGATCGACGGCGCGGCCGGTGGCGCGCACCTGCTTGATCGACTCCAGCGCATCGACACCCACCGCGACGCCCAGCGTCACCACGCCGTCGATGGTCTGGTCCTGCATCAGCATGGCCGAAACCGCGGCCTGCACCTTCTGGCTGTTGCCGATATCCTCCGAGGCGAGGATCACCATCTTGGCCTTGCCGCCGGCTTCGGTGACGGCGTCGATATAGCCCTGGCAGCGCTGCTCCAGCACCGGGTTGGCGGCGATCTGGTTGATGCAGAGGCCGTTCTTGACCCCTTTGCCGACCGCGACTTTGCCGCCCTGGTAGCCCATCTGGTAGCTGTCTTCGCCGATGAAGCCGATGGCGCCCAGTTCCTTGTACTTGAAGCCGCCCGAATTGATGATGATCACCGGGATGCCTTCGGCGGCCGCCTGCTTGATCAGGGGCTCGGTCGGCTCGGGAAAGAAGTTGCCCACGGCGATGGCCGCGGGTTTGCGGGCGATCGCCGCCTCGAACATCTTGGTATAAACAGGCACGATGTCGTTGAAATCGGCCGGCGCCGTCCACTGCGTCTTGACGCCGTAATCCTTGGTCGCCTGGTCAAACCCCTGCTGCACCGCGCCCCAGAACGGATCCGAACTCGGCCCGCCCAGCATGATGATCACGTCTTCCTGCGCCTGTGCGGCCGCGAATGGCGCCGCGGCAGCCATGACGGCGGCGAGCGCCAGCGCGCCCAGTTTGCTGAACTTCATTATGTCCTCCCCAATGGCGGCGGCCCGCATCCTCCCGACGCGCGCCTGCCGCGAGGCGCTCGCAGCGCCTTCGACTCCACGACTATTAAATATTATGTATGATGTAAAGCACTCAGCGTAGGTTTCGCATCTGAAGGATGGCGCGCACCTCCGCCGCCAGCGCCTTGCCGAGGATTTCGTGCGAGGCTTCATCCATGTGGATGCCGTCTATGCCGGCCCGCACCACCTTGTTGGCATCGAAATGGAAGCACCCGGTACGGTGCGCCACCTGCTCCAGATAATGCGCATGGTCGCGGCAGCGCTGGTGGCCGACGCCCCACATTGCCGGTTCGGCATCCTCGGTGATTGCCGGCGGCGTCACCACCAGCACTTCGGGCGGATGCTCCACCATGGCGAAGTGTCCCTTGATCATCTGGATCAGCGTCAGGGTGCCGCGCGCCGAGTTGTAGGCGGTGATCGACAGCTGGTCCTTGAAGTCGTTGGTGCCCAGCATGACGATCAGCACGTCCATCGGCGCATGCGATTCGAGGATCGGGATCAGCGTACGCGAGCCATTCTTGTGCGTGCCTTCAATCGGATCGTCGAACACCGTGGTGCGCCCGCTGAGCCCTTCCTCCACCACCCAGGCGTCAGGCCCCAGTTCGCGCCCCATCACGTTGGCCCAGCGCCGCGCCGGCACGATCCGGTCCGGCGTCTGCGCGATATTGGCGAAGGGCGGGCAGCCCCAGGTGTTGGAGTCGCCGAAGCAGACGATGGTAGGCATCAAATGAGCTCCCCAAGCCGACGACGCGGCGGCATTGCCTTGGCGACGCAGCCTGAGGTATAAATCCTACCTAATGAGAATGACAACCGGGTGGATTCGCATGTGTAGGGCGAGCCAGCCCGGCGAACAGTTGTTGGAAAGACCGCTCGCGTGACCGTCTATCGCCGTCCGGACCCGATCCCCCTGCGCCACACCACCGTCGCCTCGGCCGGTGGCCTCGCCGCCGTCAAGCACGAGCCGGACGATCTCAATCGCCTCGTGGCGCGCGAGATCTTCCAGGCCATCGCCTCGGGCCATTTCCCCGTCGGCAGTATCCTGCCCAACGAGCACCAGCTCAGCGCCGATCTCGGTGTCAGCCGCACTGCCTTGCGTGAGGCGATCAAGGGGCTGGCCTCCAAGGGCCTGGTCGAAACCCGCCGCAAGCGCGGCACGCTGGTGCTCGACCGCAGCCGCTGGGACATGCTCAACGCCGAAGTGATCGCCTGGTCGCGGAAGCTCGGTTCGGCGCGGGTCAGCGAAGAGCTCTGGGCGGCCATCGCCAGCACCCAGCCGGCCATGGCCGCTGAAGCCGCCGGCCGCCGTCATGCCGGGCGGGTGGCCGAGGCGGTGCGCAGCCTCGCCGACGCCGGCACGCCGGAGGCCAGGCGCACCGGCCTCGCCGCGCTGCTGCTCGAGATCGCCAATGCCAGCGGCAACCGCTTCCTCACCTCGTTCACCTCAGCCTGCGTCGGCAGCCTCCTCGCCGACGACGCCGCCTTCCTCGATCGCCTCGTCGCGGCACTCGACTTGGCGGCGCTCGGCCGCCTCGCGCCACTGCTCACTGCCGGCAACGGCGAAGCCGCCGCCGACCTGCTGCGCCGGACGCTGGTCCGCGAGACCGTGTCGGCTTAGGGCGCTTCAGAGCCACAGGCCTCTCAGTGCTCCTCCACCGCATCGCGGGGGAGGGGGACCAGCGAAGCTGGTGGAGGGGGCGACCCCAAACACCGGCGCATCCTGTCGCCCCCTCCACCGCCTTCGGCGGTCCCCCTCCCCCACGGTGGAGGAGCACGGAGAGGCCGGTGCGCCAAAGCATATGCGACAGCCCTGCACCCCGTGGGCAGTGCGCTTCAGCCGCAGATGTTCTAGTCTCCCGCGAAACGCTTCTGGAGGAGAGCGCATGCTGGCCAAAGCCGAGCTGGTCGATGATCTCGCGCCGTCTGCCTTCGCAGGCATGGATCGCGAGCTTGCCCCGTTCGTGTTCCTGGCGCGCGCCCAGGCACTCGGCATTCCCGGCGCCCTCGTCACCCTTTCGGCCATCGATGGAGGCGCCCCCAAGGCGCTCGGCACCCATATGGCGGTGCTGGCCGACGGCCGGCATCTCGGCCATGTCTCGGGCGGCTGCGTCGAGCCGGCCATTGCCGCCGAGTTCGCGCCACTGATCGGCGGCACGGACCAGACCTTCCGCTTCGGCCGCGGCTCACGCTTCATCGATATCCGCTTTCCCTGTGGCGGCGGTGTCGATCTCATGCTGCACGCCCAACCCGGCGCCGCCCTGCTGGCCGAAGCCATTGCCCGCTTCGAACGGCGCGAGGCCTTCGCCATCGCCTTCGACCCCGCGCGCTCGACAGCCGCGATCAGCGACAGCCCGGCCCCCACCGGCTGGCATGACGGCGTATTCCTCCGCCGCTACCAGCCGCGCACTCGGCTGCTGCTGGTCGGTCGCGGCCCCGAGTTCGAGGTGATGGCCCGCGTCAGCGCCGCCGCCGAGTTCGACCTGCGGCTCGCCACGCCGGACGAAAGCTCAGCCCAGGCACTCGCCGCACTGAACGTCCCGATCGAAATCCTCACCACCCCGGCCCAACCGTTCGAGCTGCCGATCGACCCCTGGACGGCGACGGTGCTGCTGTTCCACGAGCACGAGTGGGAAAACGCCATCCTTGCCCGCGCCGCGGTGGCCCAAGGCTTCTATGTCGGAGCGCTCGGCAGCGTCAAAACCCACGGCCTGCGCCGCGCCCGTCTCGCCGCCATGGGCCTTTCGCCCCAGGCGATCGACCGCATCCACGGCCCGATCGGCCTGATCGACCGGGCCCGCGACCCCGGCATGCTGGCGCTCTCGGTGCTGGCCCAGATCTCAGCCACCCGCGCCCAGCTTGACCGTGCCTGACCACATCGCCGCTGTGGTCCTCGCCGCTGGCCTCTCGACCCGCTTCGGCGGCGACAAGCTGGTGTACCCCCATGCCGGCAAGCCGCTGGCCGCCCACATCGCCGATACGCTCACGGCAATGCCGCTGCGCTGGCGCCTCGCCATCGTTCCGCCGGCGCCGTCGCTGCGGCGAGAGCTGTTCGCCGAACGCGGCTTCGAGCTAGTCGAAAACCCCGATCCGCAACAGGGCATGGGCGCCTCCTTGGCGCTCGGCGCACAACGGGCGATGGAGCTGGGTGCCGAGGCACTACTCGCCTGCCTCGCCGACATGCCCAACGTTACCGGCGCGCACCTGACGGCGTTGCTTACCGCCGGCGGTGATGGCGACGCGGCGGCCACCGGTTTCGAAGGTTCACGCGGACCGCCCGCGGTGTTCAGCAGCCGGTTGTTCCCCGAACTTGCGGCAATCTCGGGCGACCGTGGCGCGAAGCACCTGCTCGCCACCGCCACACTCATTGCGGCCCCACCTGGTCTGGCGCGGGATTTCGACACGCGCGGGGATTTCGACGAGCAATGAGGCACCGGTGCGCTTGGCGCCCCTCACCCTGACCCTCTCCCCAGAGGGGCGAGGGGACGC
>JAEUMC010000102.1 GCA_016793415.1 Devosia sp.
CCGCTACACCCTGCTCGATCAGCAGGTGATCGACACGCTGCTGCCGCGGGTCGAGCGCGAAGGCGTGGCGATCGTCGATGGCGCGCCGCTCAACAGCGGCATCCTCGCCACCGGCCCGATCCCCAACGCGGTCTATGACTACGCGCAGGCCAGCTCCGAGATGATCGAGAAGACCCGGCGCATCGAGCAGTTGTGCAGCAAGCACGGCACCACGCTGATCCGTGCTGCGCTCAACTTCCCGCTCGGCCATAGCGCCATCACCTCGATCATCCCAGGCTTCTCCAACGTCGCCGAGTTCAACGACAACCTTGCCGGCTATCGCAAGGCCATCCCCGATGCGCTGTGGGCCGAGCTCAGGGCCGAAGGCCTGCTGCATCCCAACGCGCCTGGTCCCGTTACCCCGATATTGGCGTAAGCTCACGCCCTCAGTTCCAGCACCCCGGAGGTCCCCATGGGTGAACGCATCAAACTTACTGCGTCCGACGGTTTCGTCCTCAACGCCTACCGCGCAACGCCGGACGGCAAGCCGCGCGGCGGCGTGGTGCTGATCCAGGAGGTCTGGGGCCTCAGCAACTGGGTGCGCAGTGTCGCCGACCGCTGGGCTCGGCACGGCTACCTGACCATCGCGCCGGCGATGTTCGACCGCGCCGAGTACGGCTTCGAGAGCGAGAACTACGCCCAGGATCACTTCGCCGTGGTCGGCGAGCTGATGAAGAAGTTCTCGATGGATACGGCCATGACCGACGTCGAGGCCGCCATCAGGGCCGCGTCCGAGGCGGGCAAGGTCGGTATCACCGGCTACTGCTTCGGCGGCCGGGTCAGCTGGATCGCCGCCAGCAAGCTCTCGGGTCTCAGCGCTGCCTCGGGCTATTATGGCGGTGGGGTGCCGAACTACATCGAGCTGACGCCAAGGGTGCCGATCGAGATGCACTATGGCGACAAGGACCAGGGCATCCCGCTCGAGCAGATCGAGCAACTGAAGGCGCGTCACCCCGAAGCCGACATCTACGTCTACAACGGCGACCACGGCTTCTGTAACAGCGACCGGCCGGAGAAGTTCGACGAGGCGTCCTGCACCAAGGCCTCGGTGCGCTCGCTGGAGTTCTTCCATAAGCACCTTGGCTGAGCTCGCCACTCACCTCGCCTACCTCGAGGAGGCGGTCGCCGACGCCCGCCAGGCCATGCTGTCGCGCCGGAAGGCGATGCTCGCGGCTCACCTGGTCGACGCCTATGCCGACCGGCTGTTCGCCGTGCGCGCCGAACCGGCGGGCGATGTACTGGAGTTTCGCGAGGGGCTGGCCAGCACCAGCCCGGCGCTGGCTGCAGTCTTCGATCTCGTCGGCGGCCGCATCGAGCTCGTCATCGAGGCCGTCGAAGTGCCGCTTGCCGACTACGGCAAGCTCGGCGTCGAGGATTTCATGGTCAGCCTCTACAACGGACACTCCGTGCAGCGGCTGCGGATCGTCGGCCCGGATGGCAGTCGGGAGGATGTGCACGAGGTGCTGGCGGCGGCGGTGGAGGCCTTAGGGGCAGCTCGCTAGTCCAGTAGGGGGCACCACCCCCTCCGAGCTACGCTAAGTCGCTGACGCGACAAGCTTCGCTTGCCTTGTAACTTGGACGCATCCGCATCTGGTAAGATTCCAGGTGCGGTGAGCCGCAGCAGTACGACGCTTGCCTGGGTGTGGGAGCCCGCGGGGGAGCGGGTTTCGCTGCGGCTCGATCCATTGATCCCGAACAGT